>JASLIH010000462.1 GCA_030152105.1 Actinomycetes bacterium | reverse complement strand
CTCACGCCCCAGGAGGAGCACATCGCCCGCCTCGCGCGCGAGGGGAGGACGAACCCGGAGATCGGCGCCGAGCTCTTCCTCAGCCCGCGTACCGTCGAGTGGCATCTGAAGAAGGTCTTCACCAAGCTCGGCATCACGTCGCGCCGCGCGTTGCGCGACACGCTCCCGCGAGACGTCCGACTCGGATGACCAGGGGGTTTCACGGGCGCGACGGACGGCCCGGACCGGGAGGCTTCACGGCATCCGGACGACTACGAGAAAGGCAGGCAACCGTGAATCCGACCGACAACCTCAGCTACGACGTCTTCGTCAACGAGCCGCCGCCCCAGGACGGCGGGCTGCTTCCGAACGGAGAGCCGAAGCGGTTCTCTCCCCAGGCCAGCACGCTGATCTACGGGAGCGAGGATGCGGTGCTCACGGACCCCGCGATGACGGCCGACCAGGCGCGTGCGCTCGGCGACTGGGTCGAGGGAAAGGGCCGGAACCTCACGGACATCTTCATCACCCACGGCCACGGCGACCACTGGTTCGCCGCCGGACTGCTGGCAGAACGGTTCGGCGCCCGCGTCGTCGCCACCGAGGGAACGATCGCGCAGATGCACGTCAACGTCGCCATGCGGCCGTTTCTCTGGGACAAGGCCTACGCGGGGATCCCGCCGACGCCGGTCACAGCGGTGTCCGTCCCGGGCAACCGCTTCACCCTCGAAGGACACGATCTCGTGATCGTCGAGGTCGGACACACCGACACCGACGACACCAGCGTCCTCCACATCCCGGATCTCGGGCTGGTTGTCGCCGGCGATGTGATCTACAACGGAGTCCACATGTATCTCGCGCAGAGCGTGGCCGTCGGAGGCTTCGGGCCCTGGCGGGACGCGATCGACAAGGTCGAGGCCCTCGAGCCGCGGCACATCGTCGCCGGGCACCAGAACGAGCAGCTCGACGACGACGCACGGCGGACGATCGCGGAGACCCGGCAATACCTCGACGACGCCGACGAGCTCCTGCGCACCGAGAACACGGCCGTCGACTTCTTCGACGCCGAGATCGAGCGATACCCGGCCCACCTCGGGCGGACGGTCCTGTGGGTGGGTGCCAGCGCGCTCTACGGCGCGCGCGAGCACCCGGGAGAGGACATCGGCCAGATCCTGGTCGCCGCGTGGCTTTGAGCGCCCCGTGACCTAGCGGAGCAACCGGAACGACGCACGAACCTCGCCGGCGAACACGTCGGGCTCCTCCCAGGCGGCGAAGTGGCCGCCCTTGTCGGCCTCGTTGAAGTAGCTGACGTTGGGGTAGGAGTTCTCGACCCAGCTACGTGGCGCCCGGAAGATCTCGTCGGGGAACGTGGTGAAGCCGACCGGAAGCGAGACCTGCGGAGGAGCCTGGCCCGCCGCAAGCGCTTGCGCTCGTCCGCTCTCCCAGTAGGACCGGGCGGCCGAGGCGCCGGTGCCCGTCAGCCAGTAGAGCGTGATGTTGTCGACGATGTGGTCCCGGGTGAGGTTGCCCGCAGGCTGCCCGTCGACGAACGCGCGCGAGATCTTCTCGTAGCTGTCCGTGTCGTGGTCGAGCATCCAGGCCGCCAGGGCGACGGGTGAGTCCAGCAGGGCGTAGCCGATCGTCTGCGGCCGCGGCGCGCTCCTCGTCGGTGTTCGTCGGTTCGGGGGCGCCGCCCAGCGCCGGGACGAGCAGGTTCATGTGGATGCCGAGCAGGCCCGCGGGTGCCTGGCGGCCCATGTTGTCGGTGACGGCGGAGTGCATACTGCGCCGATAGCAGGAGCTGGTCGATCAGGGGCCGTCGACGTTGACAAGGACCTCGCCCTCGCCCACTCGAACGACGATGGCTTCGTTCGGTTCGGTGCCGGGATTCCCCTCACGATGGACCACGCCCTTGGGGATGAGGACGAAGTCGCCCGGCCCGCCCTCGACGCTCTCGGTGCCGCCGGGGCCGAATTCCAGTCGCAGGCGGCCCTGTGTCTGGAACACATAGGTGTCGTGGCCTGGGTGGACGTGCCAGCCGGACCAGGTGCCGCCGTCGGTGCGGGACCGGCCGGCCCAGACGTGGTCGTCGGCGAAGGCCTCGCGACGGTCGACACCGGGCGTCTCGGCAGCGGGACGGTGAAACGCCTCCGGTCCGATGAGGATGGGTCGGTCCATGGTGCCTGCCTTCCGATAGGAGAAGTTGCCTTGCTGACAGTGGTCGGGGCGTGACGATCGCGAAGGTCGGGTCTGGCTCGTCGAGCAGGCCGATCAGGTTGGTGAGCAGGCTGAGCGGTCCATCCAGATGATCGCCTCCACGCGCTCGCGGTGGCATCCCCCGAAGGGATGAAGACTGTGTCGGTCTCGCCGGAGGGCGTTTGCGCTGCTCAGGTGGGTTCGAATATCCAGCTACTTCCGTCCCCTTTTGGCTCGTCAGACATAGCACGATACCGATCCGATCGGAGTCGGCGTCGCGGCGAGGACACGACAGCGACGCGGCTTCATTCCAAGTGGATGATGCGCGGACGGGGCTCTCCGACCAAGGTGGAGTGGTGTGACCGCGAGGCCAGGAGACAGACGATGAGTGCTGCTGGAGCGGCCAGGGACCCGGGGTCGCCCCGGAGCGATCGGCCCACCGCGGGTGAGAGCCCTCCGCGAGCTGGTGCGATCCTGACGGTGCTGATCCTCGGCGCAGTGGTGGCCAACATCAATCTGGGGATCGCGAATGTGGCGTTGCCGTCGATCGGGGCGGCACTGGACACCAGCCAGGCGGAGCTGAACCTGGTCGCCGTCGGGTTCACCCTGGGGTTGGCCTCCTCGGTGCTGTACCTGGGCGCGCTGGCCGACCGCTACGGCCGCAAGCCGGCCATGATGCTGGGCGCCGCCTTGTCGATCCCTGCGTCGCTGCTGGCCGCCTGGGCACCCAACGCCACCGTGCTGATCGTGGCCCGGGTGAGCGGCGGGGTGGCCGCGGGGCTGCTCTACCCGATCACCCTGTCGCTGATCACCGGGCTGTTCCGAGGGGGGGCGCGCACCCGCGCGATCGCGCTGTGGTCGGGTATCGGGGGTGGCTGCTCGGCGCTGGGCCCCCTGCTCGGCGGGCTGCTGCTGGGCCGCTTCTGGTGGGGGTCGGTGTTCCTGGTGTCGGTGCCGATCGCGGTGCTGGTCATCGTCCTGGCCGGCCTGTGGCTGCCCCGGCACGCGGGGGAGACCGGCGAGCCGGTCGACCACCTCGGCGGGGTCCTGTCGGTGGTGTTCATCGGTCCGCTGGTGCTGGCCATCAGCCTGGTCCCGAACTACGGCTTCAACGGCGCCGTCCTGGGGCTGTTCGCGGTCTCGCTGGTCGGGCTGGTCCTGTTCGTGCTGCGCGAGCGGCGCGCGCCCAGCCCCCTGTTCGATCTCAAGGTGCTGCGCGCCCGGACCTTCACCATCGCCCTGGTCGGCGGCACGATCACCTGGGGTGGCCTGCTCGGCGCCACCTTCATCGGCCAGCAGTACACCCAGAACGTGCTGGGCTACTCGCCGCTGTCGGCGGCGCTGATCACCCTGCCCGCGGCGGTCTTCGTGGCGGCGGCGGCGCGGCCCGCGGGGCGCATGATCACCACCCGCGGCTCCCGGGTGCCGCTGGCGCTCGGGCTGGCCGTGACCGCGGTCGGCTTCGGTGGGATGGCGCTGCTGTTCGGCCCGTCCGCCTCGGCGGTCGTGGTCGGGATCGTCTATGGCGTCCTGGGCCTGGGGATCGGCCTGGCCGGCCCACCGTCGTCGAGCTCGCTGATGGGCTCGGTCCCGGTGGCGCGGGCCGGCATGGGCTCGGCCTCCAACGACCTGCAGCGGGACTTCGGCGGGGCGCTGTTCCAGGCGGTGATGGGCACCCTGCTGGCGGTGGAGTACACCAGCTACTTCACCAAGGCGTTCGCCGCTCTCCCCCCGCAACAGGCCCAGCAGCTATCCCAGCAGGCGGTCGCGACCATCAGCCAGTCGTTCACCGGCGCCGAGCAGGTCGCCAAGCAGTTTCCCCAGGCCCAGGCCCAGCAGCTCATCGCCGCCGCCCAGCAGGCATTCGTCGACGGCAAGACGGCCGCCATCCTGTTCGCCGTGATCGCATCGCTGATCGGCCTCGTGCTGGTCCTGCTGCTGTATCCGAACAAGCAGGACGAGGAGGCGACCTACGCCCGGGTGGCCGGTCAGCATCCGGACCTACGGCGTGCCGCCAAGCCCGAGCCCGAGGCCGACCCCGGCCCCGGCTCGGGCTCGGCGTCGCCCAGGGGCTGCGGCCGCTGCCCGGCCACCCGGGCGTAGGTCGCCTCCTCGTCCCGCTTGTTCGGGTAGAGGAGCAGCCCCAGCACGCGGCCGATCACCGACGCGACCACGGCGAACAGGATGGCGCCCGTCTTGCCGTCCACGAATGCCTGCTGGGCGGCGGCGATGAGCTGCTGCGCCTGGGCCTGGGGGAACTGCT
>JASLIH010000601.1 GCA_030152105.1 Actinomycetes bacterium | reverse complement strand
CCAGGCCATCAGGGCACGGCTGGCAGCGGCGCAGGAGAAGCTGGAGAGCTACGGCGTCAAGCCTACCGATGCACGTGCGGACTACACGCGGCTGGCTAGCGCCATCGGTGGTGGCGGCGAGATGGCCGCGCAGGGGAACCTCGGCCGACTGGCCGCGCAGGACCAGGCACGCAAGGCGGTGGAAGCCGCTGTCGCGCAGGGCAACGTGGTGTCTGACAACGTCAACCAGTCCGAGGGCGCGGCGCTCGCTGCCGGCTCATCGGCTGTCACCGCGGAGAACCAGACCGAGGCGCAGCGCGCTGCCTCGATGGGCACCCCGACGCAGTGGGGCGCGCTCACCGCGCAGGGCAACGAGAGCTGGGCCAACGCGCTCGGCAACAGCTACGACGCCCAGATGAACCAGTACAACGCCGAGCACGAAGCCGACAAGGAAAGCGATTCCGGCTGGGGCCAGATCCTCGGCCTCGGTGCCAAGACCGCGCTGGGCATGTTCGGCCTGGCCGAGGGTGGCGCCATCCCCGACCCGCAGATGTTCGCGCTCGGCGGCGGTCCGATCCCCGCAGGCATGTCACCGTCAGGCGGCCAGCGCGTCGACGATATCCCCGCCGTGATCCGCCCCGGTGGCGCTCCACCTCCAGGTCCCGCAGCTGCCACCAAGCCGGCGCAGCTTAACGCCGGTGAGTTCGTGGTGCCCCAGGACGTCATGAAGTGGATGGGCGAGAAGGGCGCACAGCAGCTGATCCTGAAAGCCCGCAAGGAGATGGCCGGCGGTAACAAGACGCGTCCGGCCGTGCCGACCCAGGGTCCGCCGCAGCCCTCCTACGGTGGCGTCGGTGCAATCCCAGAACAGGCAGGTGTGGCATGAGCATCGGCAACGTACTGTCCGGGTTCGTCAAGGGCTACGAGGTAGCGTCGGAAGACCAGCTTCGCCAGGCGGGCATCGCCAAGACGCGCGCAGAAACCAAGAAGCTCATACCGGCTACGGAGGGGGACATCGCCGGTCGCGACGATCCGCTCGCCGGCGGTGGCGGTGCGATCTACGAGGGCACCGGTGGAACTGATTCCACGACGACTGGCTCGACCGGTGGCAAGGGTTTCCGCGGTGACGAGCTGGCGTGGAAAGACGCAACGCCGGAGCAGCGGGCGCTGCTCAACACCATCGCAGGCCCCGAGTCCGGCGGTCGCTACAACGTCATCTACGGCGGCAATACGTTCAGCGACTACAAGGACCATCCGCGCCAGTTCGTGAACATCAGGACCGGGCCGAACCAGAACAAGAAGTCGTCGGCCGCTGGCAAGTACCAGTTCCTCGGCTCGACCTGGGATGATGTCCGCGCGAAGCACCCGGAGCTGACTGACTTCTCGCCGGAGAACCAGGACAAGGGCGCGTGGTACCTGGCTGCCGAGAAGGTCGGCGGCGAGGACAGGCTCAACGCCATCCTGCGCTCCGGCGACCCCAAGCAGATCGCTCAGCTGGGGTCGATGCTGAAGGGCACGTGGACGTCGCTGCCTGGTGGCATCGAGCAGGGCACGACCACCGACAAGTTCGTCAACACCTACAACAAGTACCTGAACCAGGCGCCGGCAACAGCACCGACACCAGCAGTAAAGCCGACAACAGAGGTGGCGGAATCAGCGCCGGTAGAGGGGGCCAAGGCTGGAGCCGAGACCCCGGCCGACGACACCGACCCGAAGAAGCGCAAGGCCAAGCAGTCGACGGACATCGCGTCCGCTGCGGGCATCGACATGTCCGCTCCGCAGGTGGCGAGCACTGGCCCCATCTACAAGCCTGATGAGACAGAGTTCGCCGCTCGTGGTGGCGTCATCCCCGAACCCAAGCAGCGCCGGAAGAAGTTCGCGGAGGGTGGGACCACCAATGACTTCGGCGGCTGGGGCACACTGCTCAGCAACAACACCGCGACAGGGGGCACTGCCGACGGCAATACCAGCACCGCTGCCGACTACAACACGGGCTTCGGCAATGCCACGTTCACCGAGGAGAACGCCCCGGTAGCTGGCTGGTTCGACGCCAGCGACACCACGCACACCGATCAGGGTGCTGCGCCGGTGGACAGCGTGCTCACCACCGCCACGAACACGCAGCAGGCTGCGACCCCGGCCGAGGACCCGTACAACCCGCTGCGTGACACCACGCAGGATGTCGTCAACACGCCGGCAGCGACCACAGATACCGGGGCGATCCCGGAGAACCCGGTCGCCCCGACGACGGGGTACTACGACCGGGGCACAGGGGCGGACACAACGTCGATAGTGGCACAGCCAGCGGCAGCGCCAGCACCAGTGGCGGCAGCGCCCGCAGCGAGCACCGGACCGTGGGGTGGCCTGACCCAGGCGGAGTGGATGCTCAAGCACGGGTACGGGACCCTGGGCGACGATGGGTGGTACCACAAGAACACCGGCGGCGGCGGGCATCGTGGAGCGTGGGGCCGCGCCACGGGTGGCATGGTGTTCGCACAGGGCGGAGCTATCCCTGACCCGGCAGCACCGCCGGTCCGGAAATACGCCGGTGGCGGCTCGGTGTTCGGTGACTACTGGACGGCAGCGCCGGCCAAGGCGACCAACCGTGACGAGCGCTTCCAACAGCTGCTCAAGATCGAGAGCCGGGGGATGGACAACGGGGCGGGCGGCACGACTGCCCGCGACCGCGCCGCGCGCCGGCTGGCTGCCGAGGAAGGCAGGCCCTCCTCGACGGCGTACAAGCCTGGCCAGGGTGGCAAGAAAGCACCCGGAAAGAAGATCGGCACCGGCCCCAAGACGGACCCGATCACCACCAAGTCGACCCCTGAGATCGCCGATCCCCACACCAACGTCACGCCGGGGCCGAAGCCCGAGATCGCCGATCCGCACACCAACGTGAAGCGGGGACCAACGCCTGAGATCGCCGATCCGCACACCAACGTGAAGCCAACTGCGCCG
>JASLIH010000385.1 GCA_030152105.1 Actinomycetes bacterium | reverse complement strand
CCTGCTGGCGGTCCGGCTTGCCACCGTGGACCGGCCACGGCCGTTCGGGGTGGAGCTGCGCGGCAGCTGGGGCGGCTGGGCGATGCCGTCCCGGCCGGTCGCCATCCTGACCGCGACCCTGATCGGGATCCTCTACACCCTCGTCCCGGTGGGCCGCTGGCGGCAGCTCGGCAAGTGGGTCGCGACCGGCCTGGTCACGGCGTTCGCCCTGGCCCGGATCCACCTGGGTGTGGACGCACCCACCGACGCCCTGCTGGGCGCGGTCATCGCGGTCGCGGTGTCGGTCGCCGCCTACCGGCTGTTCGTGCCCAACGAGATCTTCCCGGTCACCTACCGGCGGGGCCGCAGCGCCCACCTGGACGTGAGCGGCCGGCGCGGCGAGGCCATCCGCCAGGCGCTCTCCGACCAGCTCGGGCTGACCGCGCTCGAGGTCGAGCCGTTCGGGCTGTCAGGGTCGGCCGGCTCCACCCCACTGCGGATCCAGGTCCAGGGCGAGGACGGCACCACCCGCCATGTCTTCGGCAAGCTGTACGCCCGCAGCCATCTGCGCGCCGACCGCTCCTACAAGTTCGTCCGGGCGCTGCTGTACGGGCGGCTGGAGGACGAGAAGCCGTTCAACACCGTGAAGCGGCTGGTCCAGCAGGAGGACTACGCGCTGGCGCTGATGCAGCGGGCCGGCCTGCCCAGCCCGGAGCCGTACGGCGTCGCCGAGCTCACCCCCGAACGGGAGTACCTGATCGTCTTCGAGTTCATCGACGGCGCCAGGGAGATCGGCGACGCCGAGGTCGACGACGCCATCATCGACCAGGGGCTCGGCGTCGTCCGCAAGCTCTGGGACGCCAACCTGGCCCACCGCGACATCAAGCCAGCCAACCTGCTGGTCCGCGACGGCAAGCTGTACCTGATCGACGTGTTCTTCGCCGAGATCCACCCCAGCCCATGGCGCCAGGCCGTCGACCTGGCCAACATGATGCTGTGCCTGGCCCTGCGCTCCAGCCCCGAGCAGGTCTACCAGCGGGCCCTGCAGCAGTTCACCGTCGGCGAGATCTCCGAGGCGTTCGCCGCCGCCCGGGGGCTGGCACTGCCCTCCCAGCTCCGCAAGATGATGCGCGCCGAGGGACGCAACCTGCATGCCGAGTTCCTCCGCCTGCTGCCCGAGCCACCCCGCCCGATCGGCGTCCAGCGCTGGAGCACGCGACGGGTCGCGCTCCTCGTCCTGGTCCTGCTCGCGCTGATCCCGGCCATCCCGCTGGCCTGGGCGTTCGCCCGGTCCAGCACCAACCCGGGCGGCGCGGCGGCCGTCATCGGAGGGTCCGGGTCCTGCACGCAGATCGAGGAGCTGTGGCTCCAGGCACAATCCGTGCCGTCGGCCAGCCGCATCCCCTGCGTCCGAACATTCCCCGCCGGCGTCGTCGGCGCCCTGGCCGTCCGCGACGGCGAATCGGTGCTCGAGCTCAGCCACGCCAGCCTCGACATCAACCTCAACACCAGCGGCGACCCCCAGGCGAGCACCGAAGCCGGCAGCGTGACGGTCCGGTTCACGGCCACCTGCGGCGTCCCGACGACCGGGGACGGGCAGACCATCGCCCGGGGCGTCCGACGTTTCCAGACCCAGGGGCCGGCCGGCACAGCCCCGGTGGTCGACGTGTTCCCCGGCGGCTGTCTCACCTACCAGACGGCGTCCGGCATCGGCCCGTCGGCCCCGCTGCTGGACCAGGCCCAGCGGGCGATCACCTTCCGGACCCGCGATGAGCTCCGCGAGGCCCTGCGGCGCCGCTCTGACGGCCGGCTCGAGCTCGACCCCTGAAGACCGGACAGCCAGCTAGGACACAGGGCTGCTCACGAGCGGAAGGATCTGCATGGACGAGCCCACCGATCCGCTGGCGCGCCAGTTGGCCGTGTCGGCGCTGACCACCGAGCATTTCAACCTTCAGTCCGCCCGCATGGGCACCATCACCGAGGCCAATGGCCGCGCCACGTTGTATCTCAGCACCTTGTCGAGCGCGGTCATCGCGATCGCCTTTGTCGGGCAGGCCAACCAGCTCGGCGACCCCTTCTACCTGTTTGCGCTGGTGGTGCTGCCACCGGTGTTCCTTCTCGGTGTGTTCAGTTTCCTGCGGCTGGTGCAGACCTCAATCGAGGACATCGTCTATGCCGTGGGATCGTTCCGGATCCGCCAGTACTTCCTTGGCCTGGACCCGGCGGCGGCGCCGTTCTTCCCGCCGACCGATCCCCGGGGGATGACGAAGCTGGAGCGCATCGGGGTGGTGTCGACCGGGCCCCTGCAGATGCTGCTGACCGCCGCGAGCATGGTGGCCTGCATCAACGCGATCGTGGGCGGAGTGGCCGTGGCCCTGGCACTGCGCTCGCTGCTGGAGGCATCGGTCCCGGTGTCCGCGGTGGTCGGCACGCTGGTGGGCCTGGGGTTGGCGGCGCTGTTCTTTGCCTACCAGGTCCGGCGCTTCCGTCGGGCGGCGACCGTGGTCCCGGAGCTGTACGAAGGTCAAAGCCCGGACATGCCGGGATGGTGAGCGGTCAGGCCGACCAGCTCGGCGCTCCTCATCTCGTGGGCACCTCGAGCTCGAGCCGGCCGCCGGAGTCGCGGCGGAGGGCGGCGGCCAGGTCGTCGCGGGTGGTGAAGCCCAGCGCGGACGACGACTCACCGGCCAGCTGCTGCCGGCTGGCCTCGGGCGCGACCAGGTGCTGGGTGACGCAGCCGCCCGGGAAGGTGTAGGTGCGGGTCATCGCGACCCCGGCGGCGTTGCGCTCGATGCGCACGAACCGTCGCGCCCCCGGCCGCTCGGAGGTCAGCTCGGCCGCTCCGGCCAGGTCACACGAGGCGCTGAGCTCGACGACCAGGACACCACCCCGGTCGCTGGTCAGCGTGAACCTGGACCTGCCGCTGCCGACCACCACGTCGCCGAGCGTCCAGCCGGCGGGGAGGATCTCGATGCACGGCACCAACGAGGCGGTGGGCACCGACTGGGCCATGAGCAGGAGCGGCTCGTGGGGCGCGCACCGGAGCGTCCGCGCCTGGATCGGCGCGTGCTCGGTGTCTCCGTCACCGATGAGCCGACCCCACCCGATGCCGAGGACGGCGATCGCCAGGAGCAGCGTGAGCACGGCCAGCCCGATCCGGCGGATGCTCCAGCGCTGGATGGAGATCGGGCGGGGCCGTTCGGGGAGCAGCTCGAGGAACTCGGCGTGCAGGTCGCGCCCCTGCGCCCGCATGAGGTTGCGGAGCTGGGAGGGCATGGTCAGCCCGCGGGTGGCGGCGAACGCCTCGGTGACCTCCTCCACCGTGAACTGGCGCAGCGCGCGGGCGTAGACCAGCTCCGGGTCGCTGCGCAGGGCCAGGCACAGCATCATGTTGGCCAGGTCGACCGCCTGGCGCCACGGGCTGGGGTGCACCTGGACGAAGGCGACGTCGATCAGCACCATGCGGCCGTGGCGGACCAGCAGGTTGGCCGGCTTGACGTCCCGGTGGGCCAGCCCGGCGTCCCACAGCTTGCGGATGATGCCGAGGCCTTGGTCGATGATCGCCTCGTCCACCTCGGCCTCGCCCAGCTCCTTGGCGTCGTCGAAGAACTCGAAGGTGATCAGATACTCGCGCTCGGGGGTGAGCTCGACGACCCCGTGAGGCGCCGGCGTGGGCAGGCCGGCGTCGCGGAGCAACCGCAGGGCATAGTCCTCCTGCTGGACCAGCCGGCCGACGGTGTTGAAGGCCTTCTCATCCTCCAGGCGGCCATAGAAC
>JASLIH010000251.1 GCA_030152105.1 Actinomycetes bacterium | reverse complement strand
GGTGGAAGGGCACGTTCCACCAGTGGTTGCGCCGCACACTGGCGGCCAGCCGGACCTTGCCGACCACCTGGCAGAACCGGTGCAGCGTCTCCTTGGTGTCTCGCCACTCGGCCAGCGGCATCGGCGGGAACAGCTCCATCGTCCGACCTAGGAGAGGGTGTCATCGGCCTCGGCTAGGAGCAGACGGGCCGAGGTTTCATCGGAGGGGGCAACCAGCACGCGAACACCCTCGATCTGCATCTGCGGGTACTGTCCTCCGGCGTCATCTGCCGACACCGCCGCGCTCACGCCATGACTGCGCAGCATGCCGACGATCAGCTCCGCCTCGGTGCGGCTGGCAACGACCGCCACCGACACCGTCGCGCCGTCCACGATCTCAACCCCTCTGCTGGTCCTGCCTGTAGGCCGCTCCTGGCATCATGGTCGCATGTTGAGCGGCCCGTCGCACCCGAGGTCGGCCAGAGTTGGATGGCCGTGCCAGTGCGATGACAGCGGCGGTCGCGGCGCCGATCAGCAGGGACAGGCGGACCGCCCGGTCCACGTCGTCGGGGGTGGGAAGCGGGCCGTCGCCGAGGACCGGCCGGTCCTCGGCTCGGTCGCCGTAGTTGTTCCGGCCGCCCAGCCGGACCCCGAGGGCGCCGGCGAAGGCGGCCTCCATGCGTCCGGCGTTGGGGCTCGGATGCGCGGCACCGTCGCGCCGCAGCGTCCGCCAGGCCGCTTGGGCATCCCCGCCCACCGCCGGCGCCAGCAGGCAGGCTAGTCCAGCCCCCAGCCGCGCTGCTGGCCAGCCGAGCAGGTCGTCGAGCCGTGCCGCGACCCATCCGAACCGTAGGTACCTGGGACTCTTGTGGCCGACCATGGCGTCCAGGGTGTTCGCGGCCCGGTAGCCGACCACACCAGCCGGGCCGGCAAGCGCCCCCCAGAGCAGCGGTCCGATGACCGCGTCGGCGGTGTTCTCGGCGACCGACTCGACCGCCGCCCGGCACAGCTCCGGTCCATCCAGCATGCTCGGGTCCCGCCCCACCAGCGTCGGCGCGAGCTCGCGGGCGCGTCCAAGGTCCCCATCCCGCACCGCGCCGCCCAGCTCCCGCCCGGCCCGCGCCAGTTGCCGCCCACCCACCGCGGCCCATGTCAACCCGCCAAGAAGGAACAGCCGACCTGCTGGCCACCTGCGCAGCCGCCGGTCAATCCACACGGTCGTTCCGGTCGCCCCGCCCACCAGCGCGACCACGTAGAGCGCTCCCGCGGCCCGTGACGGCCGCCACATCCGCCGTTCCAGCGCCGCCGCCACCCACCCGAAGCCGGCCACCGGATGCCCCCGCCGGGGGTCGCCCACGAGCCAGTCGGCAACCAACCCGCCGACAAGGCCGAGGGCGGGCGTCCTGGTCGATCCTGGGCGAGACGCCATCAGACCCCCTGGGGATTGTGCTTGTGTAGAACGGCAGCATGCCCACGCTGTGCTTCTGGTGCCGAAGAGCCCGGACGGGGAGAGTGGTCGAGTGCGACCGTCGAGTTGGCGCCGATGAGGATCGACCGGTTGGTGCTGGTTCGGAGCGCCGCCACCGCCGCGACCCGGCGGGCAGCCTTCTCGTCGGATGAGCCACTGGACGCGGCCGGTGTGCGGGCCGCGGAGCGGCTGGCCCAGGTGCTTGGTCGAGTTGACGCCGCCCGCTCCAGCCCTGCCCGGCGTGCCCGCATGACCGCGGCCGCCGCTGGTTGGACGGCCGCGGTCGACCCGGACCTTGCCGGGCCCGACCCGCGAGCGTGGGCGGGTCTCACCCTGGAGGAGGTCGGAGCCCGGGACCCGGAAGGCCTGCGGGCCTGGCTCAACCAGCCCGACCCCGAGGGAGAGCTCCGGCTCCGGGTGGCCCGCTTCCTGGAACAGGCCCATGACTGGTCCGGCACCACGGTCGCCGTCACCCACGCTGGCTGGGTCAGGACGGCGGTGGTCCAGGCACTCGGGGCGCCGCCGGAGTCGTTCTGGCGGGTCGACGTGGCACCGGCATCGGTGACGGTCCTGCACCGTCGCGACCAGGGGTGGGGGCTCAGCCGGGTCAACTGGACAGCAGGCTGAGCGCCCAGCCTAACGGGCCGCGGCCGCGGGCTGCCGCCGCCGGTCCTGGAGGCTTCGCTCGGTCAAGGCGCCGAACACCAGGCCCAAGGTCGTCCACAGCACGGCCTGGGTGCCGAGCGAGGCCAGCCGGAAGCGCCACAGCAGGGTGGCCGGGAACCCGCCCGCCACCTCGTCGACGCCAGGAAGCGCGACATAGGCGAGGACCACCAGCGCCACGAACCCGCCGACCGCCAGCAGGGCCGCGTTCCAGTTCCCGTAGCCCGCCGCCGCCCGGCGCCCGAACGACACCGCGGCCAGGGCGGCCAGCACCGAGATGACGAGCAGCAGCAGGTACAGGGCGGTCCGGCGGCCGATCGTGTCCGGGTTGCCGACCGCCGGCGGGTTCGGCGGGTACTTCAGGAACGGCACCAGCTGCACGCTCACGAACCCGCCGAGGGCGAGCAGCCCGGCCGCCGCTCGGGGCCCGAAGCTCCCGATGCGGCCGTAGGCGACCGCGAAGGCGATCCCGAACAGCCCGCCCATGGCCAGCCCGTACATGCCCACGGCGGTGGCCAGGCCGACGGTGCGCTGGACGGTGCGGCTGACAACCTCCGGTTCCTCGGCCACGCCGGCGGCGCTGGCCGCCTGCGCCTCGAGGTCGATGGCCCGGCCGACCTGCGGCTCACCGACCAGGAACGAGAACGCGAAGGCCAGCAGCGCGGCGGCCAGGCCGACACCCATGCCACGTACCAGGAGAGTCCTGATCATCTCGTCGACGCCTTCCCGGTCAGTGGCAGGGGAAGCCGAGCAGGTGGCGGCCGTCATGCACGAACTCGTGGACGAAGCTGCCCGAGACCAGCGAGGTGGCGCCTTCCTCGGCGCCGACGAGGTACAGCAGCACCAGCGCGACCACAGCCGCGAAGACCGCCCACGGCAGCAGGTCGCGCAGGGGGATCGGGGCAGGGGCCGGCGTGGAGGCGACGGCAGGCTGGGTCACGGGAACCTCCTCGGGATCAAGCGTCCCGCTCGGTGGAGCGGCGGCGGCGGAGGGTCTGACTCCCGGAGCCGGTCACCGGGCTGGTGACCGGAGCTGCCGGTTACAGTGGCGCGACCGTGCCGGGCTCTCACCGGCTTCCTTCCGCCGTCGCGATGTGCCGCCGGACGCTATGGGAGCGACCGGCCGGTGTCAACCGCCGGACTTGACGGGGTCGCGGGGCAGCCGACACGCTGCCCGGCGCGATGCACGACGCCCTGCTCATCACCGGGACCCACAGTGACGCCGGCAAGACTGTGGTGGTCGCCGGCCTGTGCCGGTGGCTCGCCCGGCAGGGGGTGGCCGTGGCGCCGTTCAAGGCGCAGAACATGGCCCTCAACAGCACGGTGACCCCTGACGGGGCCGAGATCGGCCGTGCCCAGGCGGTCCAGGCGGCCGCCGCCGGGATCGACCCGACCGCGTTGATGAACCCGGTCCTGCTCAAGCCGGGCAGCGACACCCACTCCCAGGTGATCGTGCTCGGCCGGCCGTGGCGCGAGGTCGACGCCCTCGGCTACCAGCCGCTGAAGGCGCAACTGCGCGAGGTCGTGCTCGACAGCCTCGCCACCCTCCGCTCACGCTACGACGTGGTCGTCTGCGAGGGGGCGGGGAGCCCGGCCGAGATCAACCTGCGCCGCGACGACCTGGCCAACATGGGGCTGGCGCGGGCCGCCGGGCTGCCGGTGCTGCTGGTCGGCGACATCGACCGCGGCGGGGTGTTCGCGTCGCTGTTCGGGACCCTTGCCCTGCTCGGGGCCGACGACCAGCGCCATGTGGCCGGCTTCGTGATCAACAAGTTCCGCGGCGACCAGCGGCTGCTCGCCCCCGGCCTCGAGCAGCTGACGGCACTGACCGGCCGGCCGTTCCTGGGCGTGCTGGGGTGGCGGCGAGGGCTGTGGCTCGACGCCGAGGACAGCCTCGACCTCGAGGGCGAGCGCTGGACCGCCGGCGACCCCCTCGAAGAGGTGCTGCGGGTGTCGGTCGTCCGGCTGCCCCGGATGTCGAACTACACCGACGTCGACGCGCTCGCCTGCGAACCGGGGGTGCTGGTGCGCCTGGCCGGACGGGCCGAGGAGCTGGCCGACGCCGACCTGGTGGTGCTGCCGGGCACCCGGGCCACCGTCCGCGACCTGGACTGGCTGCGGGACCGTGGGCTGGGCGAGGCGCTGCGGCGGCGCGCGGCCGCCCAGCGCCCGATCGTCGGCATCTGCGGCGG
This sequence comes from Actinomycetes bacterium, assembly GCA_030152105.1. The sequence continues at coordinate 5,585 of JASLIH010000251.1, read as the reverse complement.
CTACCAGATGCTCGGCCACGCCATCGTCGACGACGTCGAGAGCGGCCGCGGACCCGTCCCCGGCCTGGGCCTGCTCCCGGCGACCACGACCTTCGCCGCCGCCAAGTCGCTCCGGCGTCCCCGCGGGACCGCCTCGGGCGTGCCGGTCGCCGGCTACGAGATCCACCACGGCCGCACGGTGGTCGCCGGTGGCGAGCCGCTGGTGGTGGACGAGGACGGCGCCCCCGAAGGCTGCGTTGCCGGGGCCGTCACCGGCACCTCCTGGCATGGCCTGTTCGAGAACGACGACTTCCGCCGCCGGTTCCTCGCCGACGTCGCCGCCCGGGCCGGGCGCGACTGGCGCCCGGGCGCTGTCAGCTTCGCCGAGGTCCGCGCCGCCCGGCTGGACGCCCTCGGCGACCTGGTCACCGAGGGCATGGACACCGATGCCGTCCTGCGGCTCCTCGCCGGGGGCGTCCCCGACGGGCTCCCCTTCGTTCCACCGGGAGCCCCGGCCCTGGCGGCGGCCGCCGCGCTGGGTCGGCCGTGAGCGAGCGGGTGGTCGTCACCATTGTCGGCATCGGCGACGACGGCTGGGCCGGGCTCACCGAGACGGCCCGGGCCGAGCTACGGCGGGCGCCGATGATCGTCGGCAGCTCCCGCCAGCTGGCGCTGCTGCCCGACCTCGGGGTCCGCCAGCAGCCGCTCCCGTCGCCGCTGCTGTCCCAGCTCGACGAGCTGGTGGCCGACAACCCGGGCCTGTGCCTGCTGGCCAGCGGTGACCCGATGCTGCACGGGCTCGGCGCGACCCTCGCCCGCCGTCTCGGGGCCGGCCGGCTGCGGGTGCTGCCCGCGGTGTCGAGCGTCGCGCTCGCCTGCGCCCGGCTCGGCTGGGCCGAGCATGAGGTCGACGTGGTCTCGCTGGTGTCGCGCCCGGTCGAGGTGGTCGTGCCGACGGTGCAGCCCGGCGCCCGCGTGCTCGTCCTGTGCCGCGACGGTGGCACCCCGGCGGCACTGGCCTCGCTGCTGGCCGACCGCGGCTGGGGCGGCACCGAGCTGACGGTGCTGGAGCATCTCGGCGGCGAGGCCGAACAGGTCAGCGGGCCGGTCGCGGCGGCGGCGCTGGGCGGCGGCCGCTATGGCGACCTGGCGATGGTGGCCCTGGTCTGCCGGCCAGGTCCGGACGCCAGCCGGCTGCCGCGGGTTCCCGGCCTCCCCGACGACGCCTATGAGCATGACGGCCAGCTGACCCGCCGCGAGGCCCGGGCGTCGGCCCTGGCCGCCCTCGCCCCAGGTCCCGGGCAGCTGCTGTGGGACGTTGGCGCTGGCAGCGGCAGCATCGGGATCGAGTGGATGCGGGTCGACGCCCGCTGCCGCGCCGTCGCGGTGGAACGACGAGGCGACCGGGCCGAGCGGGTGCGCCGCAACGCCACCGCCCTCGGCGTCCCCGATCTGCAGGTGGTCTGTGGCGACGCCCCGGCGGCGCTGGCCGGCCTGGCCCGGCCGGATGCGGTCTTCGTCGGTGGCGGGCTGACCGCCGACGGCCTGCTGGAGACGTGCTGGGAGCGGCTCGGGGCCGGTGGCCGGCTGGTCGCCCACGCCGTCACCATCGAGTCGGAAGGGGTGCTGCACCGCTGGCGACAGGCCGCCGGCGGGCACCTGATGCGGCTGGCCGCCAGCCACGCCGGCCCCCTGGGCGGGTTCACCGCCTGGCGTCCCGCCCTCCCGATCACCCAGTGGCAGGTGACCCGGCCATGACGGTGTGGTTCGTCGGAGCCGGGCCAGGCGCCCCCGACCTGCTCACGCTCCGGGCGCAGCGCCTGCTCGGCGAGGCCTCAGTGGTGCTGTACGCCGGGAGCCTGGTCCCCGGCGAGGTCCTGGAGGCAGCCCGCCCCGGGGCCCGCCTGGTCGACACCGCCGAGCTGGACCTGGACGCCATCACCGCCGAGCTGGTCGCCGCCCACCGCGACGGCCACGACGTCGTCCGGCTCCACAGCGGCGACCCCTCGATCTTCAGCGCCGTGGCCGAGCAGGGCCGCCGCCTCGACCAGGCCGGGGTGCCGTGGCGGGTCGTCCCCGGCGTGCCGGCGTTCGCGGCCGCGGCGGCGGCGCTCGGCCAGGAGCTGACCCTGCCGGGGGTCGGCCAGACGGTGGTGCTCACCCGGACGGCGGCCAGGGCCACCCCGATGCCGGCCGGCGAGGAGCTGGCCACCCTCGGAGCCACCCGCTGCACGCTGGTGCTGCATCTCGCCGTGCAGCACGTCGAGCGGGTCGCCGCCGACCTGCTGCCCCACTACGGGGAGGACTGCCCGGTCGCCGTGGTCGCCCGGGCGAGCTGGCCGGACGAGGTCGTGCTCCGCTGCCCGCTCGGCGAGCTGGCCGAGCGGGTCCGCGCCGACGGCATCCGCCGGACCGCGATCATCGTCGTCGGGGAGGTCCTCGGCCACCGCGGGTTCCGCGACAGCCACCTGTACTCGGCCGCCCGGCCCCGGGAGCCACGACGGTGAGGCGGGTGCTGGTCATCGGGATCGGCGCCGGCGACCCGGACCACCTGACGGTGCAGGCGATCAACGCGCTCAACCAGGTCGACGTCTTCTTCGTGATGGACAAGGGCGCCGACACCCATGACCTCACCCGGCTTCGGCAGCAGATCTGCGAGCGCTTCGTCGAGCACCCGACGTACCGGATCGTGCAGGCTCCCGACCCGCCGCGCGACCGCACCGCGGCGGCCTATGGTCCGGCGGTCGAGGCCTGGCGCCAGCAGCGGGCGGAGCTGTGGGGGCGGATGCTCGGCGAGGAGCTGGGCGACCGCGACTGCGGCGGGTTCCTGGTCTGGGGCGACCCGTCGTTGTACGACAGCACCATTGACGTGCTGGAGCGCATCCTCGCCGAGGGCGGCCTGGCGTTCGAGTACGAGGTGGTTCCCGGGATCTCGAGCGTCCAGGCGCTGGCGGCCAGCCACCGGATCGCCCTGAACCGGGTCGGTGGGCCGGTCCACATCACCACCGGGCGCCGGCTGGCTGACGGCTTCCCCGACCACAGCGACGACGTGGTGGTCATGCTGGACGCCGCCTGCGCGTTCGAGGGCCTGGCCGACCAGGACCTGCACATCTACTGGGGCGCCTATGTCGGCACCGACGACGAGCTGCTGGTCTCGGGGAGGCTGGCCGACGTCGCCGCCGAGATCAAGGCCGCCCGGGAGGCGGCCCGGGCGCGCAAGGGCTGGATCATGGACACCTACCTGCTCCGCCGGCCACGCCGGTGAAGCTGCTCCTGCTGGGGGGGACAGCGGAGGCGAGGGACCTGGCCGCCCGGCTCGCCGGCCGCCCCGACCTGTCGCTGGTCAGCTCCCTCGCCGGCCGGGTCCGCGACCCGCGGCTGCCGGCGGGTGAGGTCCGGGTCGGCGGCTTCGGCGGCGTGCCCGGGCTGGTCGACTGGCTCCGGGATCAGCGGGTCGACCTGGTCGTGGACGCCACCCACCCGTATGCGGCGACGATGCAGGCCAACGCGGCCACGGCGTGTGGTCGGCTGGGGCTGCCGCGGCTGCGCCTGGCCCGTGCTGGGTGGCGGGCGCGGGACGGCGACCGCTGGCACTGGGTCGACGACCTGGCCGAGGGCGCGGCGGTGCTGCCGTCGCTTGGGACGCGGGCGTTCCTCACCACCGGCCGCCAGGGGCTGGCGGTGTTCGCCGGCCTGGACCGGCTGTGGTTCCTGGTCCGCTGCGTCGACCAGCCCTCGGGGCCGATGCCCGCCCGATGCGAGGTGCTGCTGGCGCGTGGCCCCTACCGGCGGGAGGAGGAGCGCGCCCTGATGGAGCGGTACGGGGTCGAGGTGCTGGTGACCAAGGACAGCGGGGGGCCCCTGACCGCCGGCAAGCTGGAGGCCGCGCGCGACCTGCGCCTTCCGGTGGTCGTGGTCCGGCGGCCGCCACCGCCCCCGGGGCCGTCGGTCGCCACCGCCGAGGAAGCGATCGGCTGGGTCGAGCGGCTGGCGACGTCGATCTGACCGCCGCCGGAGGCTTCTGACCGCCGCCAGAGGCTGTGGATACCCGCGCGCTCGTCCCGCCGCGATCGGCTACGCTCCCCCACCAGGGGACCCGGCATCGGCGGGTTGGGGTGTCGCGCGGGCAGCTTCCTGGTGGCGCCGGGCCGCTTCCTGGTGGCGCCGGGGTGTGTAGACGACCGGCCGGCCGCGGTGGTCGGTCGCCCGGGTGGCGCTGGAGCCGACGACCAGCAGGGTGCCCATGTCGACCTCCGCGGGGTCGAGCGCCTCCAGGGTCGTGACCGTGACCCGCTCGCCGGGGCGGCCGACGCGGCTGCCGACCACCACCGGGGTGGCCGGGCCGCGGTGGCGCAGGACCAGGTCGCGCACGGCCTCGACCTGCCAGGTGCGCGTGCGCGAGGCCGGGTTGTAGAGGGCCAGGACCAGATCGGCCGCGGCCGCCTTGTCGACCCGGTCGGCGATGACCGCCCACGGCTTGAGGCGGTCGGACAGGCTGAGCACGCAGTAGTCATGGCCCAGGGGCGCCCCGGCCCGGCTGGCCACCGCCTGGGCGGCGGTGACACCCGGCAGCACCTGGATGTCGACCTCCCGCCAGCGCTCCCCGCCGCCGGTGGCCACCTCCAGCACCGCCGAGGCCATGGCGAACACGCCCGGGTCCCCCGAGGACACCACCACCACCCGCCCGCCGGCAGCGGCCAGGTCCAGGGCCAGCGCCGCCCGCTGCGCCTCCACGGTGTTCCCGGAGCCGTGGCGGCGCTGTCCCGGCCGCTGCGGCACCCGTGCCAGGTAGGGCCGGTAGCCGACCAGGTCCGTCGCCTCGGCGATGGCCTCGGCCGCCTCGGGGGTCAGCCATGCCGGGTCGCCAGGGCCGAGGCCGACCACGGTCACGCCTGGTTCGGCGGGGGGCCGTTCGCCCCGGCCGGGCACGAGCGCCAGCGACATGTAGGGGACGCCGGCCGGGTCGACCTGGGCCAGCGGCGCCACCCGCTGGGCGTCGCTGCCGGCCCGCTCGACGTAGTGGGCCCGCTCCAGCAGGCCCGTGTCGGCCAGTGCCGCCCGGACCTCCGGGAACGAGCGGCCCAGCTTGAGGACGGCGGCCGCGTCGGCACCGGCCAGCCGGGCCCGCAGCTCCTCCGGCGGCAGGGTGCCGACCAGGACGGTCAGCGACTCGTCGTGCTGCACCAGCGGCCGGCCGACGGCGGCGGCGGCCGCGGCCACCGACGACACGCCAGGCACGATCTCGGAGGGGAAGCGCCGCCCCAGCCGGGCGTGCAGGTGCTGGTAGGAGCCGTAGAGGGAGGGGTCGCCCTCGCACAGCACCACGACCTGGCGCCCGGCCTCCAGGTGGGCGGCCAGCCGGCGGGTCGCCTCGTCGTAGAAGTCGGCCAGCGCCCCCGCGTACCCGCCGGGGTGGTCGGTGGCGCCGGTGGTCACCGGGTAGCGCAGGACCTCCTCGACCTGCTCGTCGCGGAGGTACGGGGCGGCCGCGGCGCGGGCGATGCTGCCGCCGTCCCCGGCGCGGTGGTAGGCGACCACGTCGGCCTCGCCGATGTGCCGCGCCGCCCGCACGGTGACCAGCTCGGGGTCGCCGGGGCCGACCCCGA
>JASLIH010000242.1 GCA_030152105.1 Actinomycetes bacterium | reverse complement strand
GGCCACGGCCGCGCCGATCTCGGCCAGGTAGTCGGCGTACTCGGGCACGTCCTGGCGGCTCGGCTGGAGCAGGGCCAGGAAGCTCACCTTGCCGGCCAGCTCGGGGTGGTCCTCGAGGAGGGTCGCGAACGCCTGGAACCCCCGCACGATGTTCTTGGAGGGGTCGGTGCGGTCGACCCGCAGGATCAGCTGGCGGCCCTGGCCGCAGAAGGTCTCCCGGAGGGTGTCGGCGTGCTCGGCCACCTCGTCGGTGGCGGCCAGCTCCCGCATGGCGGCGACGTCGATCGAGATCGGGTAATGGCGGGCGGCCACCTCCCGGTCGCCGACCTGGACCGTCATCGCCTCCAGGTCGACCGGCAGGCCGAGCAGCTCCTGGGCGCAGAGCACGAAGTTCCGGGCGAACCCCTCGGTGTGGAAGGCGACGACGTCGTTGCCGAGCAGCCCGTTGAGGAGCTGCTCGCGCCAGGCCGGGGGCAGCACCCGCCAGGCGTCCGGGCCCGGCCAGGGGATGTGCAGGAAGAACGAGAGCAGCGCGTCCGGGCAGCGCTCCCGGACCGACTGGCCGACAAGGTAGAAGTGGTAGTCGTGGAGCATCACCAGGGCCCGGCCGCCGCGGGCCTTGACCTCCTCGACGACCGCGTCGGCGAACAGCCGGTTGACGGACACGTAGCCGTCCTCGTAGGCGGCGTGCTCGCGCTTGGTCAGGACGGGGGCCAGGGCGAGGCCGTACATGCCGTGCTGGAGGAACCAGAGCAGCGGGTTGGCGATCACCGTGTAGAAGTCGTCGTGGGCCTGCCGCTCGACCTCCACGAGGCGCAGGCGCACGGCCGGCGCCCCCTCGGCGGCGTCGTCCCCGTCCGGGCCGAGCACCCGGGGCTCGGGTTCGAGGGCGACCGCGACCGCCTGCCCGTCGTGCTCGGCGGCCACGGCGACGTCCTCCTCGGAGTCGGCGGCGCACACCCAGACGGCGTCGGGCAGGTCCGACATCAGCCCGGTGAGCGCCGTGACCAGCCCGCCGGCCCCGCGACTGGCCGTGCGGCCGGTCTCGTTCCGCTCGAACGACACCGGCCCCCGGTGCGACAGCAGCACCACCGGCAGGTCCGACCGCTCCCCGGCCGTCATCTGGCGGTCACCATCACCACGTGCGCTCCTCTCATGTCATCACCGAACGCTCAGACCGATACCACGCGCTGCGGCGCCAGAGCCACCAGGTGAGGGCGCCGATCGGGATCGGCAGCAGAAAGGTGAGCACGCGGAAGACCAGCACGGCCGCGACCACCGGGGTCTCCTCGCCGCCGGCCAGGACAAGGGCCGCGGCCAGGCCGAGCTCGACCACGCCCAGCCCGCCCGGGGTCAGCGGGAAGGCCGACAGCAACCGGACCAGCGCGAACGCGGCCAGCGCCTCCACCCAGCTGACCTCCGACTCCGACACCCCGACGTGCCGCAGGGCCAGCAGCAGGACCAGGAACAGCGACAGGTGGCTGACCAGGGTTGAAGCTGTCAGCCAGTGCCAGCGGCCGCGCAGCAGGGTGATCGCCTCTGCCCGGAAGGCCACGGCGCCGCGTTCCCAGTCCGGCCGCCCGGGTCGGCGGACGACCCGTCGCACGGCCTCGGCCACGCTGGCCAGGGCCCGGCCCAGCCGGGCGGCCCGCCGCTCGCCCGAGAGGCCGAAGGCGAACCCGGCGACGGCCAGCACCAGCACCACCAGCCCGACCACGGCCGCGGTCGCCAGCCCGCCGGCCCCGTCGCCGGCGGCCACCAGCAGGCCGAGGGCCACGACCGGCATGCCGAGCTTCACGAAGTTGTTCCACACCCCCTGGACCAGCAGCGACAGGGTGATCGGGCCGCCCCCGAACCGGTAGGAGGTGTAGAAGCGGTAGGTCACCCCCAGCCCGACGGCCTGGCCCGCCGGGAGCAGGTTCCCGACCGCGGTCGAGGTGTGGCTCTCCAGGGCGGCCTGCCCCAGGCTGAGCCCGGGCAGGGCGGCCAGCTGCGGCAGCATGTAGGAGACCAGGTTCCAGACCGCGGCCACCAGCAGGGTGGCCAGCTCCAGCCAGGTCATCGCCCGCAGCGTGGCCCAGACCTGGCTGACGTCGACCAGCTTCGGCAGCAGCCAGAGGTAGACGACGGCGATGACCACGACCGCCAGCAGCAGGCGAACCACCAGCTGCCGCCGGCTCGGCCGGCGCCCTGCCGCCGCCTCCTCGGACTGGGCCACCCAGCTCCTCCTCACCATGCCCGTGACGTGCCAGGCATCGTGCCACGACCCGCCCCGGCCACCATATCGGCTGCTTGCCGCCTAACCCGGGCGACGAGGGAGACTCGCGCCGTCGAGGACGAGGGCGGCGGCGGCCTGGTCGCCACCGACGCCCGCGCCACCACCGGGGCCCGCTTCGAGCTCCGCGTCCCCCTCCACGAGCCCGCCGCCCCTCCGCGTCAGGGGTGGTCCCCAGGAGAACCGGGAGCGTCGAACCGGGGTGGGGCGGCGCCTCTGCCGGTGCCCCAGGTGGCCGCGCCGAGCCGTCCCGGCTCGACCCGCTCCGGGCCCCGGTCCCGGTAGCCGGCCTCGAGCACCGCCCTGACGTCGTCGCCGCGCTCCATGGCCAGGCAGGGGGCCACGAACTGGCAGCTGCCGCAGTGCTCTGGGGCCGGGCTCGGGTACAGGCGCAACCCCGGGTCGACCATCTCCAGGGCCTCGGCGGCCAGCCTGGCCCCCATCGCCTCCAGCTCGGCCCGGTCCCGCAGGATCCGGGTCCTCCGGAACTCCCCGTCGCCCTGGCTGGCCACGGCCGCCGGGTCGGCCGGACGGGCCCGGGCGGCACCGCGGCGGGCATAGGGCAGCGACCGGCCCCCGCCGCTGGGCTCATGCTGGGGGATGCCCCGCTGGTGCTGGCCGACCGCCGCCGGCCGGCGGAGCCGTCGCCGCCGGCGGGCCGGGCCCGCCGGGGCCGCCGGGACGAGGAGCTCGTTGTGCATCGTCCCGGCGACCCGCATCCCCGGGTAGAACCGCTCCACCGCCCAGCAGGCGGCGACCAGCTCCTCGTCCAGCAGCAGGTCGTCGTCGGTCCCGAACCGGTCGACCAGCCGGTGGGAGACCACCCAGTAGCGGTCGTGCTCGTCGCCGGCCAGCAGGTCGGCCCGGCCCTGGTAGCGGATCGGGCGCCCGTCGGCCAGGACCAGCTCGCGGTCGCCGCCGGCCGGGTCGGGGAGGTTCACCTCGAAGCCGCCCTCGACCTGGATCGGGGAGAAGCGGTCGACCCGGGGCGCCCACTCGAAGTAGCGCCGCAGCAGCGCCTCGCCCGCGGCCAGGTCGTCGGCGCCCGTGGCCGGCTGGCGGCCCAGGGACCGGGCGAGCCCCTGGAGGACCAGCGGCAGCACCACCGAGCGCCGCCAGTCCCACATGCCGGGGAAGTAGTAGACGGCCAGGGCGTCGCGCACGGCCAGGTCCAGGTCGAGGGTGGGCGCCGGCCGGGCCGGCTCGAAGCCCTGGCGCTCCCTGGCCCCGAAGTCCCATTGCCGGCGGCAGCGCTTGAACGCCCCCCGGTCGGCCGGTGTGAAGCGGTAGGCCATGTCCGCTAGCGTAGGGCCGTCCGCAATGGACCGGAAGACGAAGGGACCCGCATGGCCGTTTCCTCGCTGATGGTGCCGCTCGGCACCCCGGCGCACGACTTCGAGCTGCCGTCGGCCGACGGCACGACGGTGAAGCTGGCCGACCTCGACGGGCAGGCGCTCCTGGTGATGTTCCTCTGCAACCACTGCCCGTACGTGCGCCACATCGAGCGCGCCCTCGGGGCCATGGTCGCCGAGTACAGCGGTCGAGGGGTGGCCGCGGTCGGCATCTGCAGCAACGACCTGGACGCCTACCCCGACGACGGCCCGGCCGGCATGGCCGACCAGGCCCGGCGGGCCGGCTTCGAGTTCCCCTACCTGGTCGACGAGACCCAGCAGGTGGCGGCCGAGTACCGGGCCATGTGCACCCCCGACCTGTTCGTCTACGACGCCGGCCGCCGCCTCGCCTACCGCGGCGCCTTCGACGACAGCACACCCCGCAACGGCCAGCCAGTCTCCGGCGCGCTGCTGCGCCAGGCCCTGGACCGGGTCCTCGAGGGCCAGCCGGTGCCCGAGCCGCACCGCCCCAGCATGGGCTGCAGCCTCAAGTGGCGGCCCGGCAACCAGCCGAGCTGGCTGGTCGCCTCCGGCTGAGCGGAGAGGAGGAGCGGGCTGTGGAGATCACGGGCAGGACGGTGCTGGTCACCGGGGGCGGGTCGGGGCTGGGAGCGGCCACCGCCCGGATGGTGGTCGATGCTGGCGGGTCGGTGGTCGTGGCCGACGTCGACCGTGAGCGCGGGCGGCGGGTCGCGGACGAGCTGGGCGAGCGGGCCCGGTTCGTGGCCACCGACGTCACCGACGAGGCCAGCGTCCGCGACGCCGTGGCCGCGGCCAGCGAGGGCGGCGGCCTGCGCGTGGCCGTCAGCTGCGCCGGGATCGCCCCGGCCGAGCGGGTCCTGGGTCGTTCGGGCCCGCACTCGCTCGACCGGTTCGTAACCACCATCCAGGTCAACCTGGTCGGCAGCTTCAACCTGACCCGCCTGGCCGCCGAGGCCATGGCCGGCAACGACCCGCTGGCCGACGGCGAGCGGGGCGTGATCGTCAACACGGCGTCGGTGGCCGCCTTCGACGGCCAGGTCGGCCAGGCCGCCTACTCCGCCTCCAAGGCCGGCGTGGCCGGGATGACCCTGCCCATCGCCCGCGAGCTCGCCCGGGTCGGCATCCGCGTGATGGCCGTCGCCCCCGGCATCTTCGACACCCCCATGCTGGCCTCGATGCCCGACCAGGTCCGCGCCTCCCTCGGCGCCCAGGTCCCGTTCCCCTCCCGCCTCGGCCGCCCTGAGGAGTACGCCGCGCTGGTTCGTCACATCATCGAGAACCCCATGCTCAACGGCGAGACCATCCGCCTCGACGGCGCCATCCGCATGGCCCCCAGGTAGCGAACCAGGGCCGGAGCCCGCTAGACCCCGAGGAGGCGGGAGGCCAGGGGGGCGTTGCGGCGGAACTCGGGGGTGGGGGAGCGGTGGACGATCTCGCCCTTGGCCAGGACGGTGATCTCGTCGGCGACGGCGAAGGCGGTGCGGAGATCCTGCTCGACCAGGAGGATGGCCAGACCCTGGTCGCGGAGGTCGGCAAGGAGGCGGGCGACCTGGGCGACCACGGCGGGGGCGAGGCCGTCGGAGGGCTCGTCGAGTAGCAGGACGCGGGGGTTCAGCAGCAGGGCCCGGGCGACGGCGAGCATCTGCTGCTCGCCGCCCGAGAGCTGGTCGGCGCGGTGGCGGCGCCGCTCGGCGAGCTGGGGGAGGAGCTCGTAGGCCCGGGCCGGTGTCCACTGGCCGGTGGTGCGGCGGCCGGTGGCGACCTGGAGGTTCTGGTCGACGGTGAGGTCGGCGAACACGCGGCGGCCCTGGGGGACGAGGGCGACGCCGGCCCGGGCGACCTGGTGGGCGGGGCGGCCGGCGAGGTCGCGGCCCTGGAGGCTGACGGTGCCGGCGGTGGGGCGGAGCAGGCCCATGACGGCCGCCAGGAGGGTCGACTTGCCGGCGCCGTTGCGGCCGAGGAGGGCGACCGCCCGGCCCTGCTCGACGGTCAGGTCGACACCGTGCAGGACGGTGCCGCCGGCATAGCCGGCTCGCAGGCCCGCCACCTGGAGCAGCGCGGTCACGGGGCGCCCTCCAGGAACAGGTCGTCGAGGGCGGCGTCGCCCAGGTAGGCGCGCTGGACGGTCTCGTCGGCGCGGACCTCGCCGGGGGTGCCGTCGGCCAGGACCCGGCCCAGGTGGAGCACGGTCACGTGGGTGGCCAGGCGGAACACCACGTCCAGGTCGTGCTCGATGAGCAGCACCGTGACCGCCTGGCCGAGGGAGACGACGAGCTCGGCGAAGCGGGCGCTGTCGGCGGCCGACAGGCCGGCCGTCGGCTCGTCCAGCAGCAGCAGCCTGGGCGAGGTGGCCAGGGCGACGGCGACCTCGAGCTGGCGGCGCTCACCATGCGACAGCGCCGCCGCCGGGGCCGCCGCCCGGCCGGCCAGCCCGACCAGCTCGAGCTGGCGCATCGCCTGCTCCCGAACCGCCGCGTGCCGTCCGGCTGGGCGCAGCATGGCCATGCCGAGGCCGGCCACCCGCTGGGTGGCCATGGCGACGTTGTCGAGCACGGGCAGGGAGGTGAACAGGCTGGAGTGCTGGAAGGTCTTGCCCATGCCGGCCCTGGCCCTGGCGTGGTCGGGCCGGCGGGTCACGTCCTGGCCGTCGAAGGTGATCCGGCCCGCGCTGGGGCGCAGGCTCCCGGTGACCAGCGCGAACAGGGTCGACTTGCCGGCGCCGTTGGGCCCGATGACGGCATGGCGGGCCCCGGCGGCGACCGACAGCGACACCCCGTCAAGGGCCACCAGCGACCCGTACCGCCGGGTCAGCCCCTCGACCTCCAGCAGCCCGGTCACGGCGCGGGCTCGTCACGGGACCAGGGGAGCCGGGTTCCGGCGAACCCTCGTGGGAGCAGGTACACGGCGGCCACGAAGACCAGGCCGAGCACCAGCGGGCCGCGCCCGCCGAGCTGGGGGGACAGCTCGTCGCGGACCAGCACGACCACGGCCGCGCCAAGGGCCGCCCCCCAGAGACTGCCCCGGCCGCCGATGACCACCGCCAGCAGGGCCATGGCCGACACCTCGAAGCCGAGGTCGGCCGGGGAGACGAAGCGGGCCTGGGCGACCCAGAGCGACCCGGCCGCCCCGGCGGCCGCCCCGGCGATGCAGAACACCGCGTACCTGGGAACAAGCGTCCGGTAGCCGAGCGACCGCATCCGCTCCTCGTTGTCGCGGACGCCCCGCAGGGTCCGGCCGAAGGCGCTGCGCGACACCACCCACAGCGCCCCGGCGCAGACCAGGACGGCCGCCAGCACATACCAGTAGAGGACCCCGGCCAGCCGCACCGGCGGGCCTCCAGGGTAGAGGCTGACCGGCGGGACGCCGGCCAGGCCGTTGGTCCCGCCGGTCAGGCCCTCCCAGCGGCCGGCCAGCTCATGGAATATCTCGGCGACGGCCAGGGTGAGCATCAGGAAGTACGTGCCTCGGGCGCGGACCAGCAGCCAGCCCACCGCGGCCGCCAGCAGCCCCCCGGCCAGGGCCGCGGCCACCAGTTGGACCGGCGCGACGGTGGTGGCGTGCTTGGCCAGCAGGGCGGCGGTGTAGGCCCCGGCCCCGAACGGCGCCGCCTGGCCGAGCGACGCCATCCCGGCGACCCCGGTGAGCAGGTCAAGGCCGATGGCCAGCAGGGCGAAGGCCAGCACCCGGGTCAGCATGTCGGCCACGTTCGCGGGCACCAGCAGCGGGACCAGGGCCAGGAGCGCGAGCACGACCCCGGCGGCGACCCGGGGCCGGGCCGGGCGGGCCGGCGCCGGGGGCGCCTCGGTGACGGTGGTCACCCTGGCCTGCCCGACCGGCCGAGCATGCCCGTCGGCCGCAGCAGCAGGACCACGGCCATGGTCCCGAAGACCAGGAAGCTGGCGTAGCGCGGCAGCAGCGACACCCCGAGGACCTCGACCTGGCCGATGACCATGGCCCCGAGGAACGCCCCGGGCACCGACCCCAGCCCGCCGAGGACGACCACCACCAGCCCCAGGATCAGCACCCGCTCGTCCAGCCCCGGGTAGGCGCCAAGGACCGGCGCCCCCAGGACCCCGCCCAGGCAGGCCAGGACCACCCCGGCGGCGAAGGTGGCCACCATCAGCCGGCCGGTGTCGACGCCCAGGGCCCGGACCATCGGGGCGTCGGCGACCGTCGCCCTGACCAGCGCCCCGGCCCGGGTCCGCTCGACCAGCAGGTACACGACCAGGGCCAGGGCCAGCCCGGCGGCGATCACGGCCAGCCGGTAGCTGGGGTACTCGCGGCCGCCGATGGCCACGCTGCCGGCCAGGAACTGGGGCGGCGGGACCGACTGGACGTCGTTGCCGAACCAGGCCGAGAGCAGGTCGCCGACGATCAGGGCGACCCCGAGGGTCAGCAGCGCCTGGTCGAGATGACCCCTGGCGGCCAGCGGGCGGGTCAGCAGGGCCAGCCCGGCCCCGGCGCCGGCCCCCACCGCCACCGCGGCCAGCCCGGCGAGCGCGAACGCCCCCAGGGTCGCCTGGCCGTCGCCGACGAAGCGGACGGCCAGGTACGCGCCGGCCAGGTACAGCGCCCCGTGGGCGAGGTTGAGCACGTCCATGATCCCGAACACCAGCGAGAGCCCGACCGCGATGGTGAACAGCAGCACCCCGAACGCGACCCCGTCGACGACCGTGACGAGGTTGTCGCCGAGCCAGGCCGGCACGGGTCAGGGACCGGTGAGCGGCTGCACGATGGTGTTGACGATCCGGCCGTCGCGCTTCTCGGTGACTCGCAGGTAGTAGACCTGGTCGGGCCCGTGGCCGTCGGTGAAGCGCCAGGGCCCGCGGGGGCTGTCGACCTCGCCGATGCCCTTGAGGCCCTCGACGATGGCGTCGCCGGCAGGCCCGTTGGCCAGGGCCTTGTCGAGCACGGCGGCCGCGTCGTAGGCCTGGACGGCGTACACCGTCGGGCCCTCGCCGAACTTGGCCCGGTAGGCGGCCACGAACCGTTTGTTGGCCGGGTTGTCGAGCTGGTCGGAGTAGTGCAGCGACCCCTTGATGCCGAGGGCGGCGTCGCCCTGGGCCTTGAGCACGCCACCCTCGGTGACGAAGCCGCTGCAGTACAGCGGGATCTTGGGTGACAGCCCGAACTGCCGGTACTGCTTGACGAAGGCGACCGCCTCGGCCCCGGCGTAGAAGCAGTACACCGCCCTGGCCCCCGACCGCTGGATGCGGGCCAGGTACGGCTGGAAGTTGGTGGTGGTGCCGAAGGGGGTGAGCTCGGCCCCGGCCACCTTGCCGCCGGCCGCCTCGAAGGTCTCCCGGAACCCGGCCGTCGCCTCCTTGCCGGCGGCGTAGTCGGGCGCGATCAGGAACGCCTTGCCGTCGCCCAGCTCGCCCCTGGCCACGTATGCACCGAGGGCGCCCGCGACCTCGCCGTTGGTGAACGAGGTCCGCCACACGTAGTCGGAGCGCTGGTCGCCGGTGATGGCGTTGGCCCCGGCGTTGGCGATGATCAGCGGCACCTTGGCGTCGGTGACCAGGTCGCGCACGCCGAGAGCGACGGCCGAGTTCACGATCCCGACAAGGGTGGTCACCTTGTCCTGCTGGAGCAGCTTCTGGGCCGCGGGCACGCCCGTGTCGGGCCCGCCGCCCTCGTCGGCCACCACCAGCTCAACGGCCCGGCCGCCGAGCTTGCCGCCCTTGGCGTCCAGGTACATCCGGAAGCCGTTCTCCATGTCCCGGCCGAGCGGCGCGTACACCCCGGACTGGGGGACCAGCAGCCCCACCTTGACCGGGCCGCCGTCCGCCGCCTGCTGGTCCTCCTGGAGGCTCGACCCGCAGCCCGCGACCAGGGCGACGGTCAGCCCGGCGGCGGCGACGAGCGCGAGACGGCGGGCCAGGCCACCCATAGGACTCCCCCCTGCAAGGCAGGCGCTGGGCGCCGCACTCGACCAACCGGTCAGTCGGGTGGGACGATAACTCCCGGCATTTCCGGCGACAAGCCCTGTCCCGACAGGCGGGAGGACCAGCGCATGGTGACGGCCGAGGTCAAGGACCGGGTCGGCTGGATCACCCTCGACCGGCCGCCGGACAACACCTACGACGCGGACTTCCTGGAGGAGCTCGACCGCTGCGTCGCCGAGGTCGCCGAGGCCGAGGTGGCGGTGGCGGTGATCCGGTCGGCCAGCGAGCGGTTCTTCTCGGCCGGGGCCGACGTCAAGGCCTACCTGGAGCGCCCGGTCGTGGAGAGCCTGGCCATGGCCCGCCGCGCCCACCAGGTGCTGGGCCGCTTCGCGGACGAGGCGCCGCTGTTCGTCGCCGCCATCGCCGGCCACGCCCTCGGCGGCGGCTACGAGATCGCGTTGGCCTGCGACATCCGCATCGCCGCCGAGGGCCGCTACCGGATCGGCCTGCCCGAGGTCAGCCTGGGGCTGCTGCCCGCCACCGGCGGCACCCAGCGGCTGCCCCGGCTGATCGGCCGGGGCCGGGCCCTCGAGCTGATGACCACCGGCCGGACCGTCACCCCGGCCGAGGCCGAGCGCCTGGGCATGGTCGACCGGCTGGTCCCGGCGGGCGAGTTCGACCAGGCGGTGGCCGCCCTGGCGGCCGGGCTGGCCGCCGGCGCCCCGCTGGCCGTGGCCGCCATCACGCGGGTGGTCAACGACGGGCTGGAGCGCTCGCTTGAGGACGCCCTGGAGCGTGAGCTGGAGGAGCTGGCGTCCCTGCTCGCCTCCGTGGACGCCCGCGAGGGTATGACCGCCGCGGTCGAGAAGCGGGCGCCCAGGTTCACCGGGAGCTGACGTGGCGACCCGCCACCAGAGTCTCCGGACCCTGCTGGGGGCGCGGCGGTGACCCTGGTCGAGCGCGACGTCCAGCTCGGGCGGCTGGCGGCCGCCCTCGAGGAGGCCCGGCACGGCCGGGGGTCCACCGTGCTGGTCTCGGGGGAGGCCGGGATCGGCAAGACCTCGCTGCTCCAGGAGTTCGCCGAGGGTGCCTGGCCGACGGCCCGGGTGCTGGTCGGGGCGTGCGAGGACCTGCTCACCCCGCGGCCGCTGGGGCCGTTCCGGGACATGGCCCGCGACGCCGGGGGCCTTGCCGGGCTGGCCGGCGACGACCGCGACGCCTTCCTGGACGCGCTGCTCGCCGAGATGGCCTTCACCCAGCGCCCGGCCGTGGTGATCGTCGAGGACGCCCACTGGGCCGACGCCGCCTCCCTTGACATCATCCGGTACCTGGCCAGGCGGATCGACCGCCTGTCGGCGCTGCTGGTGGTCAGCTACCGCGACGAGGAGCTGCGCGACGACCACCCGTTCGCCCGCATGGTCGCCGCGCTGGCCGGGCCGTCGGTGCTCCGGATCGAGCTGGAGGGGCTGTCGGACGAGGCCGTGACCGAGCTGGCCGTGGCCGCCGGGCTCGACCCCGGCCCGGTGGTGGCGGCGGTCGGCGGCAACCCCTTCTACCTGACCGAGGTCCTGGCCGCCCCCGGGGCCGCCGTCCCGCCGTCGGTGCGCCACGCCGTGCAGGCCCGGTTCGCGTCGCTGCCGGCGTCCTGCCGGTCGTCCCTCGAGCGGCTGGCCGTCGTCCCCAGCGGGGTCGAGCCCTGGCTGATGCGGACCCTGGTCGAGGACCCCTCGGTCCTCGACCCGGCCGAGCGGCGGGGGATGGTGGTGTCGGCCCAGGGGCGGGTCCGGTTCCGGCACGAGCTGGCCAGGCGGGCCGTCGAGCTGTCGCTGTCGTCCTCGCGGCGGATGGACCACCACCGCCGGGTCCTGGCCGCGCTGGCCGTCGGCGGGGCCGAGCCGTCGCGGCTGGTCCACCACGCCGTGGCCGCCGCCGACGAGCAGGCGGTGGCCCATAACGCCGCCGCCGCGGCCAGGGACGCCGCCGGGTCCTCGGCCCACCGGGAGGCGGCCGCCTTCGCCCGGCTGGCCCTGGAGCACGAGGCGCTGTTCGGCCGCCTGGAGGTGGCCCGGCTGCACGGGCTGGCCGCCCTGGCCCTGTACGCCCGCAACCAGTTCGGCGAGGCGGCCGAGCATGCCGACCGGGCGGTGGAGCTGTGGGACGCGGCCGGGTCGGCGCCCCTGGAGCTGGGCGAGGCGCTGCTCATCTCGGCCCGCATGAGCACCCTGCGGGCCGATCCCGGAACGGCCAGGGCGAAGGCGCTGCGGGCGCTCGACATCCTGGAGGCGCACGAGCCCAGCCGCGCCCTGGCCCTGTGCTACAGCACCCTGTGCTCCCAGGACACGCTCCAGGCGCGGTTCGACTCCGCCGTCGGCTGGTGCAAGCGCGCCCTTGAGCTGGCCGAGGAGGTCGGCAGCCTCGACGTCGTCTCCCACGCCCTCGGCTACCGCGGCCTGGCCAGGGTGTCGCTTGGCGACGACGCCGGCCTGGCCGACCTGGAGCGGGCCCTCGAGGTGGCCGACCGGCTCGGCCACGGCGACTACCTGACCGTGGCCGCCCACAACCTGGCCGTGATCCTGATCCGGACCGGCCGCGTCCGGGAGGCCAGCGACGCCCTCGAGGTCGGGGAGCGGGCGGCCCGTGAGCACGCCCTGGACACCGCCCTGTTCCGGATCGAGGGCCAGCAGTGCCACGTGCTGCTGCTCGAGGGGTCCTGGGACGAGGCCGAGCGCCGGCTGCGGCGCCTGCTCCAGCGGTCCGAGGACCCGGGGGCGAACCTGGTCAACCCGCTGGCCTTCCTCGGCCGGATCCTGGCCCGGCGCGGCGACCCGGAGGCGGCCGGCCTGATCGAACGGGCCTGGCGCCTGGCCTCGGCCACCGGCGAGGACCAGAAGATGGCCATCGCCGCCGGGGCGCGCATCGAGCTGGCCTGGATCGAGGGCGACGACGACGGGGTCCGGGCCGTCGGGGGCGAGCTGCTGGAGCTGGCCGTCCGCGCCCAGCACCGCTACCTGCGGGGCGAGGTGCTCCGCTACCTGCGCCGGGTCGGCGAGCCGGTGGCGCCGTTCGACGGCTGCCTGGCCCCGTTCGCCGACGGGATCACCGGCGACTGGGCGGCCGCGGCCGCCGGCTGGGAGCGGATCGGCAACCCCTACCACCAGGCGCTCGAGCTGACCGAGGCTCCCGACCTGGAGGTCGCCCTGCGCGGGCTGGGCATGCTGGACCGGCTGGGGGCGGTGGCCACGGCCAGCCTGGTCCGCCGCCGGCTGCGCCGGGCCGGGGCCCGCGGTATCCCGCGGGGGCCCCGGGCCACCACCAGGGCCAACCCGGGCCAGCTCACCGACCGCCAGCTCGAGGTGCTGGCGCTGCTGGCCGAGGGCTCGACCAACGCCGAGATCGCGGCCCGCCTCTACCTCTCCCAGCGGACCGTCGACAACCACGTGGCCGCCCTGCTGGCCCGCCTCGGCGTGAGCTCCCGCCACGACGCGCTGGCCGTGGCGGCCGGTCTCGGCCTGCTTCCCACGCCCGGGCACCAAAGCTAGGTACCTCCCGGCCCCGACCTGAGCACCGCCTGCTCACGCCGGCCACACGCCGGTCCTGGATGCTCGCTCTGGTGGAGCCGTCGCGATGTGCCGCACGGCACCGCCCTCAGGTGTCGCCGGGCACTGCCTCCCGCCTGGCGTGGGGCTTCCATGGGGGAGCGCGGTCATGGAAGGGGGGGAGCCGCCGTGACCACGGTCCGTCCGGTGGAGCTGGCGCCCCATGCCGTCGCCACCCAGCGCTCGCTCGTCGAGCGGTCCAAGCTCCGCCGCGAGCTGGGACGGCTGGACGCGATCTGCCTGCTGATCGCGGCCATCGTCGTTCTCGACACCCTCGGGGCGGTCGCCAAGGGCGGCGCCCAGACGCTGGTCTGGCTGGCCGTCGTGGCCGTGCTCTTCTTCGTGCCCGCCGGGCTGGTCATCGCCGAGCTCGGCGCGGCCTTCCCGAACCAGGGTGGCCCGTACGTGTGGGCGCGACTGGCCTTCGGCCGCTACACCGGGTCGCTGGTCTCGCTCATCTACTTCGTGGAGACGCCCGTCTGGGTCGGCGGCTCGGCCGCCATCACCTGCGTCGCCGTGGTCGACCGGCTGCTCGTGCCCCTGGAGGGCGGCTGGCGGGTCCCGGTGGCCCTTGCCTTTGTCTGGGCGACGGTCGCGCTGGCCGTGGCGCCGCTGCGGGCCGGCAAGCGGGTCCCCCTGGCCGGGGCGGCCGCCCAGGTGGCCCTGCTCGGCTTCTTCACCCTGACCGTGGGCCTGTACGCGGCCCGCCACGGGGTGCACGCCCCCTCCGCCGGCGACCTGGCGCCCTCCTGGGCGGTGTTCGCCGTCGTCGCCCCGGTGCTGGTCTACAACTTCCTCGGCTTCGAGCTGCCGTCGGCGGCCGGCGAGGAGCTGCGCGACCCGGCCCGCGACATCCCGGCCTCGATCGTCCGTGCCGGGGTGCTGACCTGCGCCCTGTACGCGGTCCCAGTGCTGGCCATCGTGCTGGTCGTGCCCGCCGAGCGGCTCACCCGGCTGACCGGGTTCATCGACGCCCTGGCCACAGTGTTCGTCGTCTACGGGCCCTGGGAGGGGCTGGTCGGCGCGCTGGCTGCCCTGGCCCTGCTCTGGATCGTGGTCGCCAACGGGCTCACCTGGGTGATGGCGTCCTCGCGCACCCAGGCCGCGGCCAGCCTCGACGGCATCGGGCCGGCCGCCCTCGGCCAGGTGTCGGCCCGGACGGGCACCCCGGTGGCCGCCACCCTGGCCGGCGGCCTGGTCGCCACCATCACCACCGTGGCCGCCTTCGCCGTGGCCGGGGACGACAACAGCCGCTACTTCAGCGTCGCCCTGACCCTGTCGATCGCCCTGCTCGCCCTGGCCAACCTGCTGGTGTTCCCGGCCCTGGTCCGGCTGCGCCGGACCCACCCGGGCCCCCGCGCCTTCCGGGTCCCGGGCGGCCCGGCCGGCGCCCTGGTCGTCACCGCCCTGGCCACCGGCTGGTCGGCGGTCGCCCTGGCCGCCGCCCTCTGGCCCGGCCTCGGCACCGCCGACCCCGACGCCCACCTGCCCGACGGCTTCACCGGCCAGCGCCTCGCCTTCACCCTGGCCGAGCTGGTCCCCCTGGCTCTGGTGCTGGCCGCCGCCTTCCTGCTCGCCCGACCCGCCCGCCGCCACGAGCGGGCCCCGACCGCCGAGGGAGCCCGGCCATGACCGTCCAGGACGTGCGGAGCACCCAGGCGCGGGACGCCGGGCAGGCCGAGCGGGCCAAGCTGCGCCGGGAGCTGAGCCGGCTCGACACCATCTTCTTCCTCATCTCGGCCATGGTGGTGGTCGACACCATCGGGGCCATCGCCGTCGGCGGCGGGCAGGCCTTCACCTGGCTGGTGGTGCTGTTCGTCTTCTTCTTCATCCCCTCGGCTCTGGCCAGCGCCGAGCTGGGCGCGGCCATCCCCGACGAGGGCGGGGCCTACGTCTGGGTGCGGATGGCCTTCGGGCGCTTCGCCGGCGCCCTCACCTCCCTGCTGTACTGGGCGGGCACGCCCATGTGGCTGGGCGGGTCGGTCGCGGTCGTGGCCATGTCGGTCCACGGGCGCTTCTTCGGCGAGCTGTCCCAGCCGGCCCTGTACCTGTTCGGGGCCGGGTTCATCGGCCTGGCCACGCTGGGGGCGGTGGTGCCGCTGCGCTACGGCAAGTGGCTGCCGACCAGCGGGGCCATCGGGCAGATCGGCCTGCTC
>JASLIH010000104.1 GCA_030152105.1 Actinomycetes bacterium | reverse complement strand
CCAGCCGGTGGACCTGGTGCTGTTCTCGGGGGAGAGCGCGCTCCCGCAGGTGCTCGCGGAGACCTCGGCCGGCGTGCTGGCGCTGCTGCTGGTGGTCAAGGGCGCGGCCTACGCGTTGTCGCTGGGCGCCGGGTTCCGTGGCGGGCCGACCTTCCCCGCGGTCACGCTCGGCGCGGTCACGGGGGTGCTCGCCTCGATCGTGCTCCCCGGGCTGGACCTCACCCCGGCGGTGATCGCGGGGGTGGCGGCGGCCGCGTCGGCGGCGCTGGGGTTGTCGTTGTTCGGGGCGCTGCTGGCCGGCTCGGCCGCCTCCGAGACCATCCCGATCGCGGTGATCGCCTCGGTGATCGGCTGGCTGGTGGCCACCGCCCTGCAACGGCGGGAGGCCCGGCACTGATGGTGCCCCGGCGGCTGGTGGTGCGGGCCCTGCTGCGTGCCTCGGGAACGGCGACGGCGCTGCTGGTGCTCTACTTCACGCTGCCGCTCACCGGGTCCATCGACCGCTCCACGGCTCTGCTCCTGGTGCTGGGCCTGCTGGCGTTCGCCGGTGTCGTCACCTGGCAGGTCCGTTCCGTCCTGCGGTCGCCCTACCCGGGCCTGCGGGCGATCGAGTCGCTTGCCGCCGCCATCCCGCTGTTCCTGGTGCTGTTCGCGGCGCTCTATCTCCACATCGCCGATCTCGACGGGAGCGCGTTCAGCGAGCCGCTGAGCCGGACCGACTCCCTCTACTTCACCATCACGGTGTTCTCCACCGTCGGCTTCGGCGACATCGTCCCCCGGGCCGACCTGGCCCGGATCGTGACCATGGTCCAGATGCTGGGCGACCTGCTGTTCGTGGGGCTGGTGCTGCACCTCATGATCGGCGCGGTCAAGCTCGGCCGGCAGCGCCGAGCAGCCACCTCGGCGGGATTCCCCGATTCATCCAATCAGGGTGATGCCGGCCAGGCCGCCACGTCTTACGTTGCCGAGCAGGACGGCTCCGGACCTTGACTGGGAGGTCATTGGACATGACGACCACTCACCAGCGACCCGATACCAACCAGCCCGCGGACGTGCTGGTGGTCTTCGGGATCAGCGGTGACCTCGCGAAGGTAATGACGTTCCGCTCGCTCTACCGCCTGGAGCGCCGCGGCCTGCTGACCTGCCCGGTCATCGGGGTCGCGGTCGACAACTGGACCACCGAGGACCTGCGCCAGCACGCCCGCAAGGCGATCGAGGCCACCGGCGAGCCGGTGGACGAGGCGGTGTTCGACCGTTTCGCCAGGCGCCTGTCGTACCTCTCGGGCGACTTCGGCGACCCGGCCACCTACCAGCGCGTCGGCACCGCCATTGCCCAGGCCGGCAACCCCGTCTTCTACCTGGAGATCCCGCCGTTCCTGTTCGGGACCGTCATCAAGGGCCTGGCCGAGGCCGGCCTGACCAAGGGCGCCCGGGTGGTGGTGGAGAAGCCCTTCGGCCACGACCTCGCCTCCGCCCGCGCCCTCAATGAGGAGGTCCACGCCTCCATCGACGAGTCGCAGCTGTACCGGATCGACCACTTCCTGGGCAAGATGGGCCTGGACGAGATCCTGTACCTGCGCTTCGCCAACTCCATGCTGGAGCCGGTCTGGAACCGCCAGCATGTGGCGATGGTGGAGATCACCATGGCCGAGAGCTTCGGGGTCGAGGACCGCGGCCATTTCTACGACCCCGTGGGCGCGCTCCGGGACGTGGTCGTCAACCACATGATGCAGGTGGTGGCGGCGTCCGCGATGGAGCCGCCGGCCGGTGGCGACCTCGCCTCCCTCAAGGACGCCATCTTCGCCGTCTTCCGGGCCATGCCGGACGCCGACCCCGCCCACTATGTCCGTGGCCAGTACGACGGCTACCGGCAGATCGAGGGGGTCGCGGCCGACTCGGCCACCGAGACCTACGCCGCCCTGCGGCTGGAGATCGACAACTGGCGCTGGTCGGGGGTGCCGTTCTTCCTCCGCACGGGCAAGTGCCTGCCGGTCACCCAGACCGAGCTGCGGGTGGTCTTCAAGGACCCGCCCCGCCTCGGCTTCTGGTCGACGCGGGAGTTCCAGCCAGAGCCGAGCCAGATGGTGGTCAAGCTCGACCCCACGACCGGCATCAGGCTGCGGGTCGAGGCCCAGCGCGGCGACCGGCCCAGGCCCGAGGAGATCCACCTCGACATGGAGTTCGCCCAGGAAGGGGGTGAGGGGGCGACCCCGTACGAGGTGCTGCTGCACGCCGCCATGGTCGGCCAGAGCGCCCGCTTCACCCGCCAGGACAGCGTCCAGGAGGCCTGGCGGGTCCTGCAGCCGCTGCTGGACGCGCCACCGCCGGTGCAGCCCTACGCCAAGGGGTCCTGGGGGCCGAGCGCCGCCGACCAGCTGGTCGCCAGCTACGGCGGCTGGCGCGGGCCGTGGGTGACCCCATGAGCCCGGCCAAGGGGGCTAAGCGGGTCAGGCCCGCCACCGTCGCCGCCGGAGCCGAGGGGTTCCAGAGCGCGGCCATGCCCTCGCCGTTCTCCCCGATCGACAGCTACGCCTTCCTGTCCGACTGCCACACCGGGGCGCTGGTCGCCGCCGACGGCGGGGTGGACTGGCTGTGCGTGCCCCGGTTCGACTCGCCGAGCGTGTTCGGGGCGCTGCTCGACCGCGAGGCCGGGGTGTTCCGGCTGGGGCCGTTCGGCATCAACGTCCCGTCGGCGCGGGCCTACGAGCCCGGGACCAACACCCTGGTCACGACCTGGAAGACCCCGGCCGGCTGGGTCGAGGTCCGCGACGCCCTGACGATGGGCCCCCGTCGGGGCGAGGACGAGATCACGCCGCACACCCGGCCCCCGGCCGACGATGACGCCGACCACCTGCTGGTGCGGACGGCCCGTTGCCTGGAGGGCGAGGTCGAGGTGGAGCTGGTGTGTGAGCCCATCTTCGACTACGGCCGCACCGTGGCCGACGTGGCGCTGGTGGACGGGGGCCGGCAGGTGGCCGATGCCAGCGGCGCCGGCCAGACGCTGCGGCTGGCGACCAGCATGGAGCTGGGCGTCGAGGCCAACCGGGTCCGGGCCCGCCACGTCCTGCGCGCGGGCGAGCAGCTGTGGTGCGCGCTGTCGTGGGCCGAGGGCCTGGCCGTCCCGGCCAACCTCGACGAGGCCAACGAGCGCTTGGCCGCCACCACGCGGTTCTGGCGCTCCTGGCTCGGGCGGGCCCGCATCCCCGACCATCGCTGGCGCCCGCACATCCAGCGGTCCGCCCTGGCCATCAAGGGCCTCACCTACATGCCCACCGGGGCGACGGTGGCCGCCCTCACCACCTCGCTGCCCGAGACCCCGGGTGGGGAACGCAACTGGGACTACCGCTACACCTGGATGCGCGACAGCACCTTCACCCTCCAGGCGCTGCACTATCTCAACCTGGACTGGGAGGCGGATGAGTTCATGCAGTTCGTCGCCGACCTCGAGCCCAACCAGGACGGCGCCCTGCAGATCATGTATGGGATCGACGGCCGCCGCGACCTGACCGAGTCGACCCG
>JASLIH010000089.1 GCA_030152105.1 Actinomycetes bacterium | reverse complement strand
ACCGAGGGCCCGGTCACCGATCTCGGCCGGGAGGGGTCTGGCCGTCCACATCCTGTGACAAACTAAGCACAGCATTCTGGAACCGGACGAGCTGGACGGGAGGGACGCCCCATGAGCACCTGGGTGGTCGTCCTGATCGTGGTCGCCGTGATCGCCCTGATCGTCTGGGGCATCGTCTCGATGTTCCATGTGCTCCAGGAGTACGAGCGCGGGGTCGTCTTCCGGCTGGGCCGGGTGAGGGGCAGGCCCAAGGGGCCGGGCCTGATCATCCTGCTGCCGTTCGGGATCGACCGGATGCGCACGGTCACCATCCAGACGGTGGCCATGAACGTCCCGCCCCAGGACGTGATCACCAAGGACAACGTCACCATGCGGGTCGACGCGGTCGTCTACGCCCGGGTGGAGGAGCCGGTCGCGGCGGTCGTCAAGGTCCAGAACTACCTGTTCGCGGTCAGCCAGTCCGCCCAGACCAACCTGCGGGCCAGCCTCGGGAAGTACGACCTGGACACACTGCTGAGCGAGCGCGAGTCGATCAACCGGGAGCTGCACGGGATCATCGCCAGGGTCACCCACGAGTGGGGGGTCCAGGTCCTCAGCGTCGAGGTCAAGGACGTCGACCTGCCCGACGACCTGCGCCGTGCCATGGCCCGCGAGGCCGAGGCCGACCGGGAGGCCAGAGCGCTGCTGATCTCGGCCGACGCCGAGCGGCGGGCCTCCCGCCTGCTGTCCGACGCGGCCGCCGTCCTCAGCCAGAACCCTGGGGCGATGCAGATCCGCTTCCTCCAGACGGTCGCCGCCGTGGCCACCGAGCAGAACTCGACCCTGGTCATGCCGATCCCGATCGAGCTGCTGAGCCTGATCGGGCGTTCCAGCGGCGGCGACCCGGACAACGGCCGACCGGTCGCGCCCCCACCCTCGCCGGTTCCGCCGCCGCCGACCCAGGGCCCTCAGGGGCCGGAGGAAGGGCGCCCGCCCGACCATGGCAACGGCCGCCCCGCCTAGCGCCCTTTACGCCGGATTGAAGCGGGTTGTGGGATACCTGACCCGCAACAAAAGCGTTACTGCCTGGAGATTGAGGCCGCAGGTGCCCTGGGTTACGCTGCCATCCGGGGCGAGGAAGGAACAAGGAACGGCATGGCCACGTCATCGGGCGCCGCGGCCGGCGGCCTGACATCCACGGACCTCCAGATCGGCTGGCAGTACCGTGCCGCCTGCAAGGGCCCGGTCTCCAACCTGTTCTTCGCTCCCAACCACCTGGAGCGCAAGGAGGAGCGGCTGGCTCGCGAGTCCGCCGCCAAGGCGATCTGCCGCACCTGCCCGGTGCTGGCCGAGTGCCGCGAGTACGCCCTGCTGGTCCGCGAGCCCCATGGCATCTGGGGCGGGCTGAACGAGTACGAGCGCCGGCAGCTCCTGGCTCGCCGCGCCGGCTGACCGGTAGCCTCCCTCAGCCGGTAGCCGAGCAATGGGAGTGCCATGACCGCCTGGGAGTACGCGACCGTCCCGCTGTTGCCCCACAACACCAAGCAGATCCTCGACAACTGGGGTGACGACGGCTGGGAGCTGGTCGCCGTCCACACCGCCGAGGTCGGCGGCACGATCGCCTTCTTCAAGCGCCCCAAGGGCTCCTGACGTTCCCTGTGGACGACGCGGCCGCGATGTCGCGGTCGCCCGTTAGGTTCGCGCCATGGACCTCGAGGCCGCCTTCGACGCACTGCCCGGTCTGACCGAGCGGGTGGCGCAGCGGCGCATGGCCGCGGCCGTCGCCGAGGCCCTGAAGGACCAGACCCCGCTGCTGGTCCACGCCCCCACGGGGGTTGGCAAGTCGCTCGGCTACCTGGTGCCGATCGTGGCCGCCGGGCGGCGGGCGATCGTGGCCACCGCCACCAAGGCGCTCCAGTCCCAGCTGGTCGAGCGCGACCTGCCCCGCCTGGCCGACGCCTTCGGCACCACCTCGGCCCTGGCCATGGGCCGGGCCAACTACGCCTGCTTCGCCCGCATGGAGGCGCTGGTGGGAGCGACCCAGCTGGCGGCCACAGCGACCGAGGAGGCGGCTCTCGAGGTGGCCGTGTGGGCGGCCGACTCGCCGACCGGGAGCCGCCTTGACGCCCCGCCCGGGGTCCGCGACGACGTCTGGGACCTGATCTCGACCAGCGGCGAGGACTGCCCAGGGCAGAAGGGCTGCGGCTTCCACCAGCGCTGCTTCGCCGAGCGGGCCCGGGAGCAGGCCCGCGACGTCGACGTGGTCGTGACCAACCACCACCTGCTCCTGCTCGAGCTGGAGCTGCGGGCGATGTCGGACGCCCCCGGGGTGATGCTGCCCGAGGTCGACGTGATCGTGGTCGACGAGGCCCACCGGCTGGCCGACCACGCCGCCGACCTCTACGGGGTCACCGTGACCGCGGCCCGCATGGGCCGGGCCGGGGCGGCCGCCGACGCCGCCGCCAAGGCGGCCGGGATGCGGAGCGACTGGTCCCGCCGCCTCCGCGGCCGGTTCCAGGAGCTGGCCGCCGACCTCTACCCCGGCCCCGTCCTCCCCGGCGGCCGGGCCCACGCCACCCTGGTCGCCGCCCTCACCCCGCTGGCCAACGACCTCCAGACCATGCAGGCCGCCCTCAAGGACCTCGGCGACCCCGACGACGAGGCCACCGCCCTGGTGGCCGCCCGCCGCCGCCTCCGGGCCCTGGCCCGCGACCTGGGCCGCCTGCTCGACACCCCGACCCGGCCCGGTGGTCAGGAGGACGCGCCGGCGCCGCCCGGCCAGGACGGGCCCCGGCCCTCCCGCCCGGCCGCCCCCGCATCCGACCTGGCCGTGTGGGTCGAGGAGGGGCGGGGCGGGACCAGGGTGGTCCGGTCGGCCCTGGTCGAGCCGGGGCCGGTGCTGGACGGGATGCTGTGGAGCCGGGTGCCGGCGACGGTGGCCTGCTCGGCGACCCTGGCCGTCGCCGGGAGCCTGGCCGTGGCGGCCAGGACCCTTGGGGTGGCCGACCCGGCGACGGTGGTGGCCGCGTCCCCGTTCGACTTCCGCCGCAACGCCCTGCTGTACGTGCCCAGGGCCGTGCCCCAGCCCTCCTCGGACGGGTTCCAGGCCGCCGCCGAGCGCGAGCTGGTCTCGCTGGTCGACGCCTCCCGGGGCCGGGCCCTGGTGCTCTGCACCTCCTGGCGGGCGGTCGAGTCGTTCGCGGCCGCGCTGGCCCACCTGCCGTACGAGCTGCTGGTCCAGGGCGACGACGTCCCGGCCCGCCTGGCCGCCCGCTTCCGGGACGAGGTGGCCAGCGTGCTGGTGGCCACCCGGACCTTCTTCGAGGGCTTCGACGTCCCCGGCGAGAGCCTGTCGCTGCTCGTGCTGGACCGGCTGCCCTTCCCCCGGCCCGACGACCCCCTGCTGGCCGAGCGTGGCCGGCGGGTCGAGGCGGCCGGCGCCTCCCGGTTCTCCGAGGTCTGGCTGCCGGCGGCGGCCGTCTCCCTGCAGCAGGCCCTCGGCCGCCTGGTCCGCTCCGAGACCGACCGGGGCGTCATGGCCGTGCTCGACCGGCGCCTGGCCGACGCCGGCTACCGCGCCGGGCTGCTGGCCAGCCTGCCCCCGGCCCGCCTTACCCGGTCCATGGACGACGTGCGGGCGTTCTTCGCCGTATAGGCTTGGCCGGCGCCGTGCCGGCCGGAAGCCGGCTGGACCAAGGAGGCCCCATGCCAACCCCCGAGGAGCCGACGCCCGAGGAGCGCCTCCAGGAGCTCGGCGTCACCCTTCCCGCGCCGGCCGTCCCGGTCGCCGCCTACATCCCCTGCGTCCGGACCGGCAACCTGGTCTACGTCTCGGGCCAGGTGCCCGCCGTCGACGGCAAGCCGACCCACCTCGGCCACCTCGGTGGCGACGTCGACCTGGAGGCTGGCCGGGACGCCGCCCGGACCTGCGCGATCAACGTGCTGGCGGCCCTCAAGGCCGAGCTGGGCGAGCTCTCCCAGGTCCGCCGGATCGTCAAGGTGACCGGGTTCGTGGCCTGCACACCCGACTTCACCGACGCCCCCAAGGTCGTCAACGCCGCCAGCGAGCTGTTCGGCGAGGTCTTCGGCGACGCCGGCCGCCACGCGAGGGCGGCTGTCGGCGTGGCCGCGCTCCCCCTCGGCGTCCCCGTCGAGGTCGAGGCCATCGTCGAGGTCGCCTAGCCCGCCGTCTGGTCCGGCGCCTCTGGCCCGGTGCGGCGGCGGCTGCGGTAGGTGCGGGTCTTGGTGCGGTTGCCGCAGGTCTGCATCGAGCACCAGCGGCCGGAGCGGTTCTTGGACCGGTCGTAGAAGGCCCACTGGCAGGACTCGGCCGAGCAGGCCTTGAGCCGTTCCCAGGTGCCCTGGGCGCTGGCCTCGGCGATCCCGGCCAGCAGCACGGCCAGGGCGCCCCGGCAGCCGCCCGACCCGGGCCCGAGCACGGGATGGCCTTGGTCGTCGAAGCCCACCTGGAGCGGGAGGGCGGCCGCGGCCCGGTTGACCACCTCGAGCGCGGCCGGGTCGAGGGGCTCGCCGTGGTTGACCCGCAGCATCGCCCGCAGCGCCTCGCGCAGCTCGACGGCCAGCTCCAGGTCGGCCTGGCCGACCGGCTCGCCGGCGCCGAGCAGCCCGTGCCCGGTCAGGAAGCTCCGCAGCGCCTCCGGGCTGTCCAGCCGGTCGTCGTTGTCCTCGAGGTCGATGGTGTTGACCAGCGCCTGGACCACCACGAGCTCCCTCGGGACGGTCTCGTCGCCTGTCGTCGTCTCCATCTGACGTCCTCCTCATACCTACCGGATGGAACACCGGTGATCACAGTTTAGCGGTTGCAAGTAGTGGAACACCAGTGTACTCTGTTTACTGGTGTTAGAAACAGAGGAGGATGTCATGAGCTGGGACAACATGCAGCAGGAGCTCAGCTACCAGCGCATCGCCGAGCTGCACGCCGACGCCGAGCGGCACCGTCAGGTACGGACGGCCAAGCGGAGGCGCCAGTCGCGCGGCCGCCGCCGGGTGCTGTGGCCGTGGGGTGTCGCCACCCGGGCCAACGACATTCTGGGCCAGATCTTCAGCCCGCCGTGGCTGTCGCGTCGCGACACCGTGGGCCGGACCCGGCTGTACCGCCCGAGCCTGGACCGCTGAGCTCCCCTGGCACGGGCGGGTCGCGGCGTGCGACCCTAGGCGGCGCTTCCCCGAGCGCCTGACCCTGGAGCCCGCCGTGCCCCGTCCGCCCCACCACCTGTTCCCGCGCCGCCATGTGGTCGCCTCGCTGACCCTGGCGGCGCTGGTGTTGCTGAGCGCGTGCGGGGGCGACGACGACCCCGTCCCGGCGACCCAGGCGTCCGCGACCACCCGAGCGGCCTCCCCGACCGCCACCACCGCCCGGCCGGCCACCACCGCCGCCAAGCGGGCCGACGCCCCCCGGGAGCCGACCGGCGAGCCGGTCACCCTGGCCTTCGGCGGCGACGTCCACTTCGAGGGCGCGATCGAGTCCCGGCTGTCGGCCAACCCGTCCACCACCTTCGGCCCGATCGCGAACGTCCTGCGCCGGGCCGACCTGGCCGTGGTCAACCTCGAGACGGCCATCACCGAGCGCGGCACCCCGGCCGCCAAGGACTTCACCTTCCGGGCGCCGCCGGTGGCCCTGACCGCGCTGAAGGCGGCCGGCGTCGACGTGGCCACCATGGCCAACAACCACGGCGAGGACTTCGGCCTGGTCGGCCTGCGCGACTCCCTGGCCGCGGCCAAGGCGGCCAAGTTCCCGGTCGTCGGGGTGGGCCGCGACGCCGACGAGGCCTACCGGGCCCACCTGGTGACGATCAAGGGCCAGCGCATCGCCGTGATCGGCGCCACTCAGGTCCTCGACAGCAACCTGGCCGCCGCCTGGACCGCCGGCGACGCCAAGCCCGGCATGGCCTCGGCGTACCAGGAGGCCCGCCTCCTGGCCGCGGTCAAGGCGGCCAGGGCCAGCGCCGACACCGTCGTCGTCGACCTCCACTGGGGCCGGGAGCTGGCCAACTGCCCCATCGACCGCCAGCGCGCCCTCGCCCCCAAGCTGGTCGCGGCCGGCGCCGACGTGGTCGTCGGCTCCCACGCCCACGTCCTCCTCGGCGGCGGCTACCACCGCGGCGCCTACGTCCACTACGGCCTCGGCAACTTCGTCTTCTACTCCCGCGGCGGCGTCACCGCCCAGAGCGGCGTCCTGCTCCTGACCACCCAGGGCCGCGCCATCACCGCCTCCCGCTGGGTCCCCGCCACCATCTCCGGCGGCATCCCCATCCCCCTCACCGGCGCCGCCGCCACCAACGCCCTCAGTTCCTGGCAGTCCCTCCGCCGCTGCACGGGCCTGGCAGCGAAGCCCGGGTAGCCGAGAGACCGCGGATCAGGACTGGAGGGCGTCCAGCAGCTGCTCCTCGAGCCATCCGAGGTAGCTGAGGAGGCGGAGGGCGGGGGCGCGGGGGTCGGTGTCGTCGACGTCGCCGTCGAAGTCCTCGGTGATGTCGAGGCGGACCCCGAGGGCGAGGCGGAGGTCGTTGAGGACGCCGAGCCAGGCGGTGGCCTCCTCGTTGGTGAGCTCGACGGTCCAGCGGCGCATGGAGGCGGTGCCGCGGGCCAGGCTGCCGGTGACCAGGTCGAGGTTGGCCAGCTTCTCGGTGACGAGGTCGTCGTGCATCAGGCGGTGGTACTCGGTGTCGCGCTCGATGTCGGCCACGTCCAGGTAGGCCGGGGGGAACAGCCGCTGGTTGACGGGCTCGTCCTCGCTCTCGCGCAGGACGGTGCGGAGCTGGTCGGGGAGGCCGCGCAGCACGGCGACCTCGTCGTTGGCCAGCCGGACCCGGACCCGGTCGCCGCCGATCCGCTTGAACGACCCGGCCACCCCTACCGGTCCTTCTGCATGGTCGCCCAGAGGCCGTGGCCGTGGAGGCGGTAGACGTCGAACTCCGCCTTCTCCCGCGGGCCGCTGGAGACCACCGCCTTGCCCTTGTGGTGGACGTCGAGCATCAGCCTGGTGGCCTTCTCCCGGTCGTAGCCGAACAGCTTCTGGAGCACGAACACCACGTACGACATCAGGTTCACCGGGTCGTTCCAGACGATCACCACCCAGGGGATGTCCGGTTCGGCGACGTCGTCCTGCTGCTCGGTGCGCTCACGGGTCGGGGCGGTCGTGCTCATGCGCGTTATGGTGGCGCATCTGGCCACCATTCGGCCATGTCCGAGCCGACCTGCCGGTTGTTGCGCGAGGGCTGGGAGCGAGGGACGACCACCCCGGCCGACCGGGGCGGCGACGAGCCGCCGGTGTGCTGGGTCAGGCGCCGCAGGTCACCGTGGCGGACGGTGACGCCGGTCCGGTCGAGGTGCTCGAGCAGCGGGATGGCCGTGCGCCGGGTGGTGCCGAGGGCCTCCTTGGCCTCGGTGGCCGCGAACGGCCGCCCGTCCGGGAAGCTGCGCCGCAGGGTCTCGACCGCCCTCTCGAGGGTCGAGCGCCCGAGGTAGCCGCCCGGCCCGACGGCCACCAGCACCCCCGTCCGGACCAGCAGGGCGGTCGCCTTCCGGTCGGCCCCGAGCTCGGCCAGGGCGGCGTCGCCGAGCAGCCCGACCCCGGCCTCGTCGACGGCCTGCTCGACCCGCTCCCGCAGCGCCAGCTGCGCCGGGTCGAGCCGCTCGGCATGCCCGGGCAGCCGCACGACGGGCCCGTCGGCCACCAGCCGCCCGGCGGCGACCAGCGCCTCGACCACCTCGTTCCCTGCAGCCGCCGGCCAGCCGGGCCGGGCCGGGTCGGGGCCGGCTGTGCTGGGTCGGGCGGGCCGGCGCCGGTCGGGGACCGGGGCCGGGCGACCCGGGTCGAGGGCCGCCGCCCGTGCCGCCTGAGTCGGGAGCCCAGGGGCGGAGGGGTCGGCGCGGTGCTGGCGCCGCACCGCCTCCAGCACCGCCGCCTCGGCCGCCTCCCAGCCGGTCCGGGCCCACGCGAGCGTCCTCGACCGGACCACGTTCGGCACCCCGGCGCCCGATTCGGACCGCCCCGGGGCCCCAGGGACGGGGAGGGCGGGGGGGCGATCGGGGGCGATGGCGGCCAGGCGGGGGAGGTCGGCCAGGGCAACGACGCCGCGCTCGGCCAGGACCCGTTCCAGGAGGCCGGCCCGGCCGGCGGCCTCACGTGCCTCCAGCTCCTCGGTGCGGCGGACCCGGGCGGCGGTCCCCCGGACGACGCCGGGCGGGAACGGGTCGAGCACCACCCCGCCGCCGACGGTCTCGTCGCGGCCGCTGTCCCGCAGGACCAGCGGCTCGAACACGTCCAGGACCAGCGGCCGCTCCAGGTGCAGCCGGACCAGGGCGTCGCCGCCGGGGCGGACCTCGGCGGCGTCCAGCGGCTGGAGGCGGACCGCCGACTCGGCCGTGCCCGCGTACACCAGGTAGGCGCCGCGGGGGCGCAGCGGACCGGGCGCGCTCGCCAGACAGCGCAGCCTGACGTCGGCGACGCCGGTCGCCGCCCACTGGCCGGGCAGCACCAGCACGTCGCCCCGGGCCACCTCGTCGATGGGCACCCCGGCCAGGTTCACGGCCACCCGGCGCGCCGGCGTGGCCTCGGCCAGCGGCCGGCCGTGACCCTGGAGACCGCGGACCCGGACCCGGCGCCCACCCGGGAGCAGCTCGGCCTCACCCTCGGCCCGCAGCGACCCGCCGGACAGGGTGCCGGTGACGACGGTCCCGCTGCCCCGCATGGTGAACACCCGGTCCACCGGGAGCCGCGGCCGCCCCCGGTCCGGCGGGTCGGGCAGTTGGTCGAGGGCGGCGTCGAGCGCGGCCGCCAGCGCGGCCACGCCCACCCCGGACGGCGCGGCCGTCGCCACCAGCTCGGCCCCGGCCAGGGTGGTGCCCCGGAGCCGCTCGCCGACCTCGGCCGCCACCCGCTCCCGGGTCGCCACGTCGACCAGGTCGACCTTGGTCAGGGCGACCACGCCCGCTGGTACCCCGAGCAGGTCGAGGATGGCCAGGTGCTCGGCCGACTGGGGCCGCCAGCCCTCGCTGGCGTCGACCACGAACAGGGCACAGCCGATCCCGCCAACCCCGGCGAGCATGTTGTGGACGAACCGCTCATGCCCAGGGACGTCGACGAACCCCACCTCGCGCCCCGACGGCAGGGTCGTCCACGCGAACCCGAGGTCGATGGTCAGCCCTCTGGCCTTCTCCTCGGCCAGGCGATCCGGGTCGATCCCGGTCAGCGCCTGGATCAGCGCCGACTTCCCATGGTCGACGTGCCCGGCGGTCCCGACGACCTGCGGCATCAGGAGGCGGAGGGACCTGGCGGTCCCCCGAGCGCCTCGGTCAGCGCCGCCGCGACCAGCGCGTCCTGCTCTGGGGGGACCGTCCGGAGGTCGAGCACGACCCGGCCCCGCTCGGCCCGGGCCACCACCGGGGGGTCGCCGGACCGCAGCCGGGCCAGCACCGCCGACGCCCCGGCCGGGCTGGGGTCGACCTCGATCAGGATGCTCTCCAGGCCCTCGCCCGGGAGGCTGCCGCCACCGGCCACGCTCGTTCCCGTACGCAGGGACGCGGCCGGCCCCACCTTCGCGGCCACGGCGGCGGCCCGGGGCTCCAGGTCGGCGACGGTGAGCAGCAGGGCCCGCCACACGGGCAGCTCGTCCCTGCGGCCGGCCAGATGGGCGGCGAGGGTCGCCTCCAGCGCGGCCAGGGTCAGCTTGTCGGCCCGGACCGCCCGGGCCAGCGGGTGGCGGGCCAGCCGCCCGATCAGCTCGGCCCGGCCCACCAGCAGCCCGGCCTGCGGCCCGCCGAGGAGCTTGTCGCCGGAGAACAGCACCAGGTCGGCGCCGGCCCGCAGGCTGCCCGACACCGACGGCTCGTTCCCGAGCTCGCCGTCCAGCAGCCCCGACCCGACGTCATGGAGCAGCGGCAGGCCGTGCTCGGAGGCGAGCGCGGCCAGCTCGGCCAGGGCCGGCCGGGTGGCGAACCCCTCGACCCGGTAGTTCGACGGGTGCACGACCAGCACCATCGCGCTCCCGGCGCCGAGGGCGGCCGCGTAGTCGCGCAGGTGGGTCCGGTTGGTGGTGCCGACCTCCCGCAGCACCACCCCGGCCGCCTCCATGATCTGCGGCAGCCGGAACTCCCCGCCGATCTCGATCAGCTCCCCCCGGGAGACGACCACGTCCCGCCCGCTGGCGAGGCCACCA
Organism: Actinomycetes bacterium; assembly: GCA_030152105.1. The sequence continues at coordinate 15,171 of JASLIH010000089.1, read as the reverse complement.
AGGGCGAGCAGCAGCCCCCCGGCGGCATTGTTGGCCACCAGCGCGGCCTCAGCCCCGGTCGCCTCCCGCAACAGCGCCTCGGCGGCAGCTCCCCGCCGCCCCCGGGCCCCGGCGGCCAGGTCGTACTCCACGGCGGCGTATCCCGCCGCCTCCGCCACCGCCTGCCGCGCCGCCGCCGACAGCGGCGCCCGCCCCAGATTGGTGTGCAGCACCACCCCGGTAGCGTTCACCACCGCCCGGGTCCGCTTGGCCCACACCCCGTCCAGCTCCCCCGCGACCCGGGCCGCCAGCTCCCCCACATCAGGCGCCGGCCCCCCACCCGCCACCGCCCCCCGGCTCTCCTCCAGCGCCCGCCGGGCCGCCCCCAGCACCACCTCCCGCCCGAAGCTCCCCGCACGAGCGACCAGCTCCGGATGCCCCAGCAGCACATCCATGTTCGGCAACGCCCGCCGCGGATCGGTGGTCATGCCCCCTATTGTCGACGACTCCGGGTCGAGACGCTCGCCTGCCAGGCCGCTACCCCGGGCACGTACCATCCAGCTGATCAGACCCGACCCAGGAGGACCCGATGGCTGTCGTCCCCAGAGCGGCCGCGACGGTGGTGCTGCTCCGGGATGGGCAGGACGGGCTCGAGGCGTACCTGCAGCTGCGGCCCATGGGGATGGGGTTCGCGGGTGGGCTGTGGGTGTTTCCCGGGGGGCGGGTGGACGAGGCGGACCGCGACCCGGCGGTCGACGTGCGCTGGGCCGGGCCGACGGCGGCGATGTGGAGCGAGCGGCTGGGTCTTCCGGTCGACGAGGCGCGCGGGTATGTGGTGGCCGCCTGCCGGGAGACGCTGGAGGAGGCGGGGCTGCTGCTGGCCACCCCGGCGCCCGGGGGCGAGGAGCTCGCCCAGGGCAGGCGGGAGCTGCTGGACGGGTCGAGCCGGTTCGCCGAGCTGCTGGAGGTGCTCGGGGTGCGGCTGGACGCGGGCCGGCTGCGCTACTGGGCCTGGTGGGTGACGCCGGAGGCGGAGCCGCGCCGCTACGACACGAGGTTCTTCATTGCCGGGCTGCCGGGCGCTGCCGCCGTCACCGCCCACCTCGCCGAGGCGGAGCGCGAGTGCTGGCTCCCGCCGGGCGAGGCCGCCGCCGACCTCGACCTGCCCATGCTCCCCCCGACCCGCTACACCCTCCGCGACCTGGCCGCCTACGGGTCGATGGAGGAGGCGCTCGCCGCCGGATCCGGCCGTCGGGTCGAGCGCATCCTGCCCGTGCTCGAGGGCGCCGACCTGATCATGCCCTGGCGAGAGCGCTACCCGGTGCCCACGCCCCTCCTCGAGCCCGGCGGCCCGGGGGGCCCGGGCGGCCAGAGCGGCCGAGGCGGGCGCCCGCCGGTGACGCCGTGACCGAGACCTGGAGCCCGCGGGTGATCCGGGTGCTGGCGCCGAACCCGTCGCCGCTCACGCTCGAGGGGACCAACACCTTTGTGGTCGGCGAGCCGGGGGCGTCAACGGCGGTGGTGATCGACCCGGGGCCGGACGACGACGGGCACGCCACGGCGGTGGTCCGGGCCTGTGGGGGGCGCGGGGTCGAGCTCGTGCTGCTCACCCACACCCATGTCGACCATGCGGAGGGGGCGCGGGCGTTCGCCGGGCGGGTCGGGGCGCCGCTGGCCGCGCTCGCGCCGGGCTGGGCCAGCCCGGACGCCCCCGACCTGGCCGCCGGCGACCCGGTGGCCGCGGCCGGGCTGGAGCTGCGGCCGCTGCCGACGCCGGGGCACGCCGCCGACCACTGCTGCTTCGAGCTCGCCGCCGAGCGGGCCGTCTTCACCGGCGACCATGTGCTCGGCCGCGGCACCACCGTGGTCGAGTGGCCGGGCGGGGACATGGGCGACTACCTGGCCTCGCTGGAGCTGCTCCTGGCGCTCCGGCCCGAGCGGCTCTACCCGGGCCACGGCCCGATGGTCCCCGACGCCGTCGCCCGGGTAGAGGGCTACCTGGCCCACCGCCTCGACCGCGAGGCCCAGGTGCTGGCCGCCCTTGCCGCCGGCGACCGCACCCCGGCAGAGGTCGTCGCCCGGGTCTACGCCGCCGTCGACCCGGCCCTGCACCCGGCGGCCGAGCTGTCGGTCCGGGCCCACCTGGCCAAGCTGGTCCGCGAGGGCCGGGTGGCCACCGACGGCGGCGGCGAGCGGTTCGCCCCGGCCGCTCCCGGCCAGGGCTGAGCCCGCCCGAACCACCCCGGGCCGTTCAGCACCGGGCCGCCCTAGAGGGGGGCACCGCCGGCGGTCGCGCGGGCCTCGGCCACCGAGACGAACCGGAACCGCAGCCGGGTGCCTGGGCGGGCCTGGGCGGCCTCCGGGAGGTCGCGGCCGGCGACCACCGCGACCACCGGGTAGCCGCCGGTGGTGGGGTGGTTGGCCAGGAACAGGATCGGGTGGCCGTCCGGCGGGACCTGGAGCGAGCCCTCGACCATGCCCTCGGAGGCGAGCTCGATCTGGCGCCGCCGGTCCAGCTCCGGCCCGTCGAGGCGGAGCCCGGTGCGGTCGCTGTCGGAGGTCACCGTCCAGGCCACGCCGATCAGGGTCCGGAGGGCGTCGTCGGTGAAGAGGTCGTCGCGGGGGCCGCGGACGGTGCGCAGCACCGGCTCGGGTTCGACCGCCGGGGTGGGCGCCACCTGCCGGTAGAGGTCGCCGTCGGCCTGGTCGCCGACGGGCAGGCGGGTGCCCTCCTCGAGCCGCGGGGGGCCGACCGGGGCCAGGGTGTCGGTCGAGCGGCTGCCGAGCACCGGGGGGACGTCGATGCCGCCGCGCACGGCCAGGTAGGCGCGGAGCCCACTGGACATCGAGCCGACCCGCAGCACCTGCCCGGGCTCGACCCGCACGGCCACGTCCATGGGCACCGGCCGGCCGTCGACCTCGGCCGCGACCCGGCCCCCGGTCAGCGCCACCCAGCCGCCGGCCTCCAGCTCCAGCTCCGGCCCGGCCAGCGTGATCTCCAGCGCGGCCGCCCCCGGCCGGTTTCCGACCAGCCGGTTGGCCAGCCTGAAGGCCCGCCGGTCGGCCGCCCCCGCGGTCGGAACCCCAAGATGGGCCAGGCCAGGCCGGCCCAGGTCCTGCACGGTCGTCAGCAGCCCCGGCTTGCGGACCGCGATCATGCGGCCACGGTGAAGCGGAGGCGGGTGCCCGGGGCGAGCAGGGCCGGGGGGTCTCGGGCGGGGTCGAACAGGGTCACCTCGGTGCGTCCGATGAGCTGCCAGCCGCCCGGGGTGGCGGTGGGGTAGATGCCGGTCTGGTTGCCGGCAAGGCCGACCGAGCCGGCCGGGATCGAGGTCCGGGGCGTGTCGCGGCGGGGGACCTGGAGGGCCGGGTCGAGGCCGACCAGGTAGGGGAACCCGGGGCTGAAGCCGAGAAAGGCCACGGTGTACTCGGGAGCGGTGTGGCGACGGACCACCTCTTCGGGCTCCAGCCCGGTCAGGCCGGCCACCTCGGGCAGGTCCTCGCCGTCGTAGCGGACCGGGATGTCGACCGTCTCGCCGGCCACGGCCTCGGCCGGGGGCAGCTCAAGGCCGGGCAGCCGGGCGGCGAGGTCGTCGAGCGCCTCCGCCTGGCCCGGGTCGGCAACGATGAGGACCGTCCGGTACGCGGGGACCAGCTCGACCACCCCGGGCGGGTCGAGCTCGCGAAGGGCGGCGTGGAGCCGGTGGACCGTCGCCAGATCCTCGACCTCGACCAGCAGCCCCCGCTCTCCCGCCACCCGCACCTTCACGCGAACGCCTCCAGGGTGACACCGGCGTGCTCGAGGGCGGTCCGGACCGCTCGGGCCAGGTCGACCGCGCCTGGGGTGTCGCCATGGACGCAGAGTGAGCGCACCTCGACGGCGACCTGCTCGCCACCGGCCGCCTCGACCCGGTGCTCGGTGGCCATGACCACGGCGCGGGCGGCCACCTGCTCGGGGTCGTGCAGGACCGCCCCTGGCTCTCGCCGGGACACCAGGCGGCCCTCGGCGGTGTAGGCCCGGTCGGCGAACCCCTCGCCGACGGACGGGATGCCGGCCTCCCCGGCCGCCTCCATGGCCACCGACCCGGGCAGGGTGAGCAGGGGCAGCGCCGGGTCGTAGCGCCGGATCGCCTCGACCACGGCGGCCGCCTGGACCGGGTCGCGGGCGATCCGGTTGTAGAGGGCGCCGTGCGGCTTCACGTAGCGGACCCGGCTGCCGGCGGCCTTGGCGAAGGCCTCGAGGGCGCCGAGCTGGTAGAGCACGTCGGCGGTGAGCTCGTCGGGCGGCACGTCGATCTCGCGCCGCCCGAAGCCGACCAGGTCGGGGTAGGAGACCTGGGCGCCGACGGCCACCCCGCGCTCGACCGCCGTCCGAACCGTGCGGTCGATCGTCGCCGGGTCGCCCGCGTGGAACCCGCAGGCCACGTTCGCGCTGGTCACCACCTCGAGGAGGGCGGCATCGTCGCCGAGGGCCCAGCGGCCGTACCCCTCGCCGAGGTCCGAGTTCAGGTCCAAGTTGGCTCCCTAGGTGGGTCGCAGCCTTCTTGGATCCTGCACGATCTCTCGCTCGTCTGCCCGTTCGTCCCAGGACCGGCCCTTCCGCGGATCAGGTCGGCCTGGTGGCGGTGACGATGTGGCCCTTGATGGGGAGCTCGACCCGGCCGCCGGCGACGACGAACGGGCGCAGTGCCTCGGTGCCGGCCTCCAGCATGCGGCGGTAGGTGTCCTGGTCGATCCGATGGGCGAGCGGGGTGGCCTCGATCTCGGTGGCGACGGCGGCGGAGGCGGAGGGGAACCTCACGGTGCCGACCCGGGTCAGGGTGGTGGTGATCTGCAGGTCGGCGGCCTCGAACAGGGAGCCGACCAGGTCGAGGTCGCCGAGGGCCCAGTAGGAGCCTTCGAGGGTGGTGGCGTCCGGGCCCAGGTAGGCGGCGAAGGCGCCGTACATGGCGCCGTAGCCCTCCTGAGCCTCGAGCTGGTCCCAGACCTGGACGGCGACGGTGCCGCCGGGGGTGGCGACCCGGGCCATCTCGCGCAGGGAGCCGGCCCGGTCGGGGAAGAACATCATGGCCGACTGGCAGAGGACGACGTCGAACGACCCGGGCTCGAACGGCAGGTCGGCCGCGTCGCCCTGGCGCCACTCGATGTCGGGGCGGAGGCGGCCGGCCACGGTCAGCATGCCCTCGTTGAGGTCGAGGCCGACCACCCGGCCCCGGCCGCCCATCCTGTCGGCGGCCGTCCGGGCCACCACCCCGGTGCCACAGGCGACGTCGAGCACCGCCTGGCCGGGGGCGACCCCGCCCGCCTCGACCAGGTGGGGCGCCCACTCGGCGAAGAGGGCGGGCACGAACTGGGACTCGTACACCTCGGCCGCCTCGACCGAGAGCTGGAACGTCTCGACGGAATCGGTCATCGCGGGATCTCCCTGGTCGCGGTCTGCTGGCGGGGCCACCATCCCGCAGGCGACCGGCCCGGAGCATCGGGCAGATGCCCTATTCGGGCGCCGGTCCCGGTCTGCATACTTGGCCCCATGACCGAGCAGGACCAGCGGCTGCTGGGGACGGCGGCGCTCGAGGCCGGGCGGTGGGAGGAGGCCCGCGCCGCCTTCGCGGCCGCCCTGGCCGAGAAGGAGACCCCCGAGGCCCTGGACGGCATGGGCGTCGCCCTGTGGTGGCTGGGCGAGACCCGGGCCAGCATCGCCCACACCGAACGGGCCTACGCCGAGTTCCGGCGGGCCTCCGACGCCGTCCCGGCCGCCACTGCCGCCATGAGCCTGTGCGTGACCTGGATCTCGAACTTCGACAACCACGCCGCCGCCGGCGGATGGCTGGCCCGGGCCGAGCGGGTGCTGGGCGACCTCGACCCCAACCCGCTCCAGGGCTGGCTGTGGCTGCTGCGCGGGTACCTGGAGCCCGACACCGGCCGGGCCCGCGAGCTCCAGCAGCGGGTGCTGGAGCTGGCCCGGGCCACCGGCGACCCCGACCTCGAGCTGTGCGCGCTGGGTGATCTCGGCCTGACGCTGGTCACCCAGGGCCGGGCCGCCGAGGGCCTGGCCCTGATCGACGAGGCCATGGCCGGCACCCTCGGGGGCGAGCACCGCCGCCTCGACACGGTGGTGATCGCCTCCTGCGACATGCTGGTCGCCTGCGACCTGGCCGGCGACCTGCGGCGGGCCGTGCAGTGGTGCCAGGTGGCCGACCAGTTCATCAACCGCTACGGCTGCCCGTTCCTGTACGCCCGCTGCCGCACGCTGTACGGCGGCGTCCTGATGGCCAAGGGCCGCTGGGAGGAGGCCGAGGCCGAGCTCCAGGCGGCGATCCGGATGGCCGAGGGCCCCGGGCCGGCCTCCCACGCCGAGGCGCTGGCCCGGCTGGCCGACCTGCGCCTACGCCAGGGACGGCTGGAGGAGGCCGAGGCGCTGCTGCCCGAACGGGGCGGCGGGCGGGCCGCGGCCCGGACGGCGGCCCGGCTGCGGCTGGCCAGGGGCGAGCCGTCGGTCGCCGCCGGGCTGCTGGAGCGGTCCCTGGAGGACGACGGCCAGCCCGGCATCCACGGCGAGCGCCACCTGCGGGCCGCGGCCGCCCTGGAGACCCTGGTCGCTGCCCAGCTCGCCCTCGGCGACCCCGGCGCCGCCACCGCCGCCGCGGCCCGCCTGGCCGAGCTGGCCGAGGCCGAGGGCGACAGCCATGGCGGCGGCCAGGTGGCCGCCATGGCCGCCCAGGCCGGGGCCCGGGTGGCGGCCGCCGCCGGGCGGCCCGAGGAGGCCAGGCGCCTGCTGGAGCGGGCCCTGGCCCTGTTCTCCGACGACGACCTCCCCTACGAGACGGCCCTGGCCCGGGTCGAGCTGGCCCGAGCCCTGGCCGGCGCCAACCCCGAGCTGGCGGTGGCCGAGGCCAGGACCGCCCTTGGGGCGTTCGAGCGGCTGGGCGCCAAGGGCGAGGCCGACGCGGCCGACGCCCTGCTGCGCTCGCTGGGGGCGCCGGGCCGGCCCGGGCCCAAGCGGGTCGGCGTGCTGACCATGCGCGAGCAGGAGGTGCTGCGGCTGGTCGGCCTCGGCCTCTCCAACCCCGAGATCGCCCAGCGCCTGTTCATCAGCCGCAAGACCGCCGCCCACCACGTCAGCAACGTGCTGGCCAAGCTGGGCGTGCGCAACCGCGCCGGGGCGATCGCCTTCGCCACCAGGCACCAGGACTCGGGCTAGGTGCGCCGCCGGCCCTTCACCGTCAGCGCTTGGAGGGCCTCGGCGTAGACGGCGGCATAGGCCTTGGCGGCGCCGGCCGTGCCGAAGTGGGCCGCCGCCCGCTCCCGGGCGGCCACGGCCATCCGGGCGCTGCCGTCCGGGTCGGCCAGGACCGCCTCGACCGTCCGAGCAAGGGCGTCGGGCGAACCGGGAGGGAAGGTCCGGCCGGTGCGGCCGTCGGCGACCACGTCGAGCAGGCCGCCGGAGGCGGCGGCCACCACCGGGGCGCCCGAGAGCTGGCCCTCGACCGCGACCAGGCCGAGACCCTCGTCCCGGCCGGGCACGACCAGCGCGGCCGCCCGCCGGTAGCGGCCGGCCAGCTCGGCCTGGGAGAGCTGGCCGTCCCAGCGGACCCGGCCGGCGACGCCGAGCTCGCCGGCCAGGCGGCGCAGTGCGGGCTCCTCGGGGCCGCCGCCGACGATGCGCAGGGGCAGGGCGGCCGCCGGGCCGGTCAGCCGGGCCAGGGCGGCCACGGCGACCTCGGCGCCCTTCTGGCGGTCGAGGCGGCCGACGAACAGCAGCTCGTCGCGGGGCTGGCCGCCCGGGCCGGGGGAGAAGGCGAGGTCGTCGACGGGCATGGGCGCGACCGCGACCGGCCGGGCCAGGCCGGGGGCGAACCCGGCCGCCTGGCCGGCGAGCCAGCCCGACACGGCCGTCACCCGGGCCGAGGACCGCAGCACCCTGGCGCAGGCCGCCCTGGCCGCCGGGCGGGTGCTGGCCAGGCGGACGTCGGTGCCGTGCAAGGTGGTGACCAGGGGCAGCCCGGTCCGGGCGGCCAGGGCCTGCACGCCGGCCGGGAACCACCAGTGGGCGTGGACCAGGTCGGCCCCGCGTGCCGCCCGCCGCGCGGCCAGGGCGCCAGCCGCCAGCAGCCCGGCCAGGGCGACGGCCCCGGCGGGGGACGCCGCCCGGCGGTGCATCTCGCCCGCGTAGGCCAGCCGCTCGGCGCGCCGGGGGGCGTAGCGGTAGCGGCGCACCTGGACCCCGTCGAGGCGCTCGGAGGCGGCCAGCCCGGCGGCGGCCGGGGCCACGGCGGCCACCTCGACCCCCTCGGCCCGCAGGGCGGCGGCCAGCCGGAGCAGGAACCCCCCGGTCAGGTCGTCGGCGCTCCGTGGGAAGGCGTGGGCCAGGAACAGCACCCGGAGGAGGTCAGCCACGGTCGGCCCGGTCGGCGACCTCGACCAGGGCGTCGGCCAGGACGGGCCAGAACCCGGGCGGGAGCTCGTGGCCGAGGCCGGGGACCCGGAGAAGGCGGGCCCCGCCGATGGCGGCGGCGGTGGCCTCGCCGCCGCTGACGCCGATGATCTGGTCCTGCTCCCCGTGCACGACAACGGTCGGCACCCGGATCTGGCCGAGGGCGGCGGCCCGGTCGCCGGCGGCCAGGATGGCCGCGAACTGCCGGCCGGTCCCCTTGGGGTGGTAGGCGCGGTCGAAGCCGCGGGCGGCCCCGCGCCGCACCGCGTCCTCGTCGAACGGATAGGCCGTCCCCGAGCTGATGGCCCTGGTGTTGGCCACCGCCTGGTCGATGTACCGCTCCCGGTCGCCCGGCATCGACGACATCAGCACGCTGGCCGCCTCCGCGGTCGGCTGGCCGACGGCCCGGTCCCCGGTGGTCGACATGATCGAGGCCAGCGACCGCACGCGCGCCGGGTAGCGGGTGGCCAGCAGCTGGGCGATCATGCCCCCGAGGGAGATGCCGGCCACGTGCGCGGCCTCGGCCCCGGCCGCGTCCAGCACCGCGACGGCGTCGTCGGCCATGTCCTCGAGGGTGTAGGCGAGCGTGGAGTGGTCGCCGCCCCAGACCGCGGCCAGGTTGACCGGCCGAGCGTCGTCGAACCAGGTCGACAGCCCGGCGTCGCGGTTGTCGTAGCGGATGACCAGGAACCCGCGCGAGGCCAGCTCCTGGCAGAGCCCGTCCTCCACGGAGATGAGCTGCGCCCCCAGCCCCTGGACGAGCAGCAGCGGCCGCCCCGCCGGGTCGCCGACGGTCTCGTACTCGAGCTCGACCCCGTTCCCGTGTGCCCTCGGCATGGCAGGCATCGTACTGTCCAGCGCGACGCACAGCCGAGGAGGAGGGCCGCATGCGGGTCTGCCTGATGATCGAGGGCCAGGAGAACGTCACCTGGGAGCAGTGGCTCGCCCTGGCCGGAGCGTGCGAGGACCACGGCCTGGAGGGCCTGTTCCGCTCCGACCACTACGGGCCCCTGATGGGCGACCCCGAGCGCGGGTCGCTTGACGCCTGGGCCACCCTGGCCGCGCTGGCCGCCAGGACCAGCCGCATCCGCCTGGGCACGCTGGTCTCCCCGGCCACCTTCCGGCACCCCTCGGTCCTGGCCAAGATGGTGGTCACGGCCGACCACGTCTCCGGCGGCCGGGTCGAGCTGGGCCTTGGCGCCGGCTGGCACGAGGGCGAGCACCGCGCCTACGGCTTCGACTTCCCGGCCACGCCCGTCCGCATGGAGCGGCTGGCCGAGCAGCTGGAGATCGTCTCCCGCTCCTTCACCGAGGACACCTTCTCCTTCCAGGGCCGCCACTACCAGCTCCAGGACCTGCGCGCCCTGCCCAAGCCGGTGCAGCAGCCGCGCCCGACCCTGCTGGTCGGCGGGGGAGCCGGGCCCAGGAGCCTGGCCCTGGCCGCCCGCTGGGCCGACGAGTACAACACCACCGGCGTCCCCCTGGAGGAGCTGCCGGGGCGGCGCAACCGGCTGCTGGACGCCTGGCGGGACGCCGGCCGGGACCCCGGGACGGCCCGGCTGTCGCTGATGACCACCTGCGTGGCCGGCCGCGACCAGAACGAGGTGGAGGAGCGGGTCGGCCGGGTGCTGGCGCGCACCGGCAGCGACGACAGCGTGGCCAAGGTGATCGACGCCCGGCCCAACTGGCTGCTCGGCACCGTCGACCAGCTGGCCGAGCGGCTCCAGTCCCTTGAGGCGGCCGGGGTCAGCCGGGTCATGCTGCAGCACCTGGACCACAGCGACCTCGACATGGTCGCGGTGATCGGAGAGGTCGCTGCTACCATGGGCTCGACCCCGTAACCCCGTCTGGCCTGGAGGTCGACCCCGGCTGCGCACCTTCCGATCGCTCGACGTGCGCAACTTCCGGTTGTTCCTGTTCGGTCACCTCGTCTCCTCCACCGGCACCTGGATGCAGCAGGTCGCCCAGGACTGGCTGGTCCTGCGGATCACCGACGCGCCCCTGCCGCTGGGCATCACCCTCGCCCTCCAGTTCGCGCCCATGCTGGCCTTCGGGGCGTGGGCCGGGCTGGTCGCCGACCGGGTCGACAAGCGCCGGCTGCTGCTGGCCACCCAGACGGCCATGGCCGTGCTCGCCCTCGTCCTCGGGACCCTGACCGCGACCGGGGCGGTCCGGCTGTGGATGGTCTACACCCTGGCCCTGCTGCTCGGGGTGGCCACCGCCTTCGACATGCCGGCCCGGCAGTCGTTCGTCACCGAGATGGTCGGGCCCGACCGGGTGGCCAACGCCGTCGGGCTGAACAGCGCCAGCTTCAACACCGCCCGGGTGCTCGGCCCGGCCGTCGCCGGCGGGCTGATCGCGGTCGTCGGGATCGCCCCCGCCTTCTTCCTCAACGCCGTCTCCTACCTGGCCATGATCGGCGGGCTGCTGGCCATGGACCCGGACCGCCTCTACCGCCGGGCGGCGGTGGAGCGGGGCCGGGGCCAGATCCGGGCCGGTGTGCGCTACGTCTGGGGGACCCCGGTGCTGCGCTCGACCATCCTGCTGGTGGCCGTGGTCGGCATGCTCGGCCTCAACTACCGGGTCGCCCTGCCCCTGCTGGCCCGGTTCGCCTTCGACGGCGGCCCGGGCACCTACGGGATCCTGGCCGCGATCATGGCCGCCGGCTCGGTCGTCGGCGCCCTCACCGTCGCCCGCCGCGGCCGCCCGACCCGGGCCCTGCTGGTCGGCTCGGTGGCCGCGTTCGGCCTGCTGTCGTTCGCGGCCGCCCTGGCCCCGACCATCGTGGTCGAGGCGGCGTTCCTGTTCCCGATCGGCGCGGCCAGCCTCTCCTTCGTGGCCACGGCCAACTCGACCGTCCAGCTCGCCTCCGACCCGGCGATGCGCGGCCGCGTGATGAGCCTGTTCGGCCTGGTCCTGCTCGGCTCGGGCCCGCCCAGCGGCCTGCTCAGCGGCTGGATGGCCGGCCAGTTCGGCCCCCGCTCGATCCTGCTCCTGTCCGGCGTCTCCTGCGTCCTCGCGGCCACCGTGGCCGCCGTGACCGGCCGCGGCCGGGCAGAACCGCCGGCCGCCGTCCCCGGCGACGCCGAGCAGGCCGCCTAGCAGGACGACCGCAGGTCGGACAACGCCACCAGCAGTTCGGAGCGGGCTGCCTCGAGCTCGGACAGGGGCTCGGCGATGGCCGCGTCGACCTCCGCGGCCACGGTGGTGGCGAGGTCGCCGGTGAGGCGGTCGGCCCAGCGGCGGCCGGCCCGGCGGGCGCTGGACGACAGCAGGCGGGCCAGGAGCCAGCCGACCAGGAGGCTCCCGATCACCAGGAGCAGGGGGACGGGCACGTCCCTGACCGTGGGCAGGTCGGGGAGGTCGGCCTGGGCCCGGCCGGCCAGGTACAGGGTCAGGTACCAGAGCAGGCCGGCCACGAAGGCCACCGTGACCAGGGTCTGGAGCACCCCGATGAGCGGCCACAGGAAGGAGCGGGGCGGGCGGGTGTGGTCGGCGGTGCCCTGGGCCACCGCCCCGTCGATCGCCTCGGTGAGGCGCTCCTCCAGCCGGTCGGGCCGGGCCAGGCCCATGACCTCGGCCCGCAGGGCCGGGGGGGCGGCCGTGGCCGCGCGGCGCAGCAGGTCGTGGACCGGGTTCACGGTGCGGCTGAGGGTCGAGCGGCCGCGCCAGGCGCGGGCGTAGGCGACCGGGTCGATCGAGCGGGCCGAGGCCGGGCCGCGGTCGCCGCCGCCGCGCGCCCTGGCCAGCACGGCCTGCAGGCGGCCGAGGGGGCCGGCGCCGGCGGCCCGGGCCTCGGCCAGGGTGCGGCGCCGGCAGGCCCGGCGCACCCCTTCGACGTCGACCGCCGAGCTGGCCGCGGCCACCGCCCGCTGCCGGGCCTGGCGGCGAGCGTCGTCGCCGACCAGGGGCCGGCTGGCCTGCTCGCCCTCGAGGCCGGCCTGGCGGGCCAGCTCGACCCCGCGCTGGCGGCAGTCGGCGGCCAGCCGCTCGGTCACCACCGCCTTGGCCTGGAGCCGCTCCGACAGCCAGGCCCGCAGGGCCTCCAGCTCGCCCTGGCCGGCCCCGTCGGGCGGGTCGGCCGAGACGACGAACACCGGGCGGCCGCGGATGCCGTCGGCCTCCAGGGTCCGGCGCAGGTCGGCGGTGAGCTCGGCGACCTGGCGGGCGTCGCCGATCACGTCGCGGCGGTTGACCACGAACACGGCCCGGTCGGCGTGGTGGGCCAGCGGTCGCAGGTAGTCCTCGTGCAGGACCCGGTCGTTGTACTTCTCGGGGTCCAGCACCCAGCAGACGGCGTCGACCCGGGGCAGGACCTGGTCGACGGTGGCCCGGTGCGCTGGCTCCACCGAGTCGTAGTCGGGCAGGTCGAGCAGGCACAGGTCGGTGAAGCGGGGGTCGTGGTGGCTGACCACCCTGTCGACCCCGACCCAGCGCAGCAGCGGGCCGAGCTCGTCGGCGGCGTCGGCCGGGACCCAGGCGACCGGCTCGGCGGTCACCGGCCGGGTCACCCCGGGACGGCTCACCTCCCGGCCGGCCAGGGCGTTGAGGAGGCTCGACTTGCCGGCCCCGGTGCCACCGGCCAGGGCGCAGACGAACGCGGTTCCCGGGAAGCCGAGCCGGGTCCTGGCCGCGCCCAGGGTCTCGCGCGCTTGCCCGGCGTCGAGCCCCAGCCGCTCGGCCGCCTCGGCCACCCGCTCCAGCGCCTCCAGGCAGCCAGCTACATCCCGGTTAGCCACGGGACCGGTCTCCGCCGAGGCTGGCGATCAGGCGCTCGGCCTCGGCCAGGACCCTGTCCGCGGCCGCGCGCAGCGCCTCCGGGCCCTCGCCGGAGGGGGCGAGCAGGTCGAGGAAGCGGCGGGCGTCGCTCTCCAGCGCCGAGCGGAGCGTGCGGCGCAGGTCGCGCTCGGCGGCCCGGATGATGTCGGCCACCGCGGCCTCGCCGATCAGCGCCTCGAGCAGCTTCTGGTTGAGCACCGCCGTCCCCCCGGCGATGGCCACCTCGCCGCCGGTCAGCCCGGCGGAGTGGGCGAACACGGCCAGCATGGCCACCACCCCGATGGCGTTGACCCCAAGGGAGGCGGCGAACGCGAACGCCCGCCGGCTCTGGCCCCGCTCCTCGACCACCCTGGTCAGCCGGCGCAGCCACTCCGTGAGCTGCGCCCTGGCCTCGGTCTCCAGCTCCGGGCCGTGACCCCACAGCCCGGGGTTGGCCTCCAGCAGCAGCGCCCCGGCCGGGTCGGCCGACCACTGGGTGGCGGTGTGGCCGGCGGCCACGTCGGCGTGGCGGACCAGCGCCCCGATCAGCTCCTCGAACGCCTGCTCCTTGGTCCGCTGGAGCTCGGGGGCGCCCTTGGCCGGCTGGAACTGGCGGGCCAGCCAGGAGCGGACCCGCCCGACCCCCGACGACAGCCAGCGGCTGACGTCGCCCACCCCGACGAACTCCTGCCAGGAGCGCATCACCTCGCCGCGCAGGAAGTCGCCGCCGGCCAGGCGGTCCTGGAGCCGCTCCTGCTCGGCCGCGTACGCCCGCTCGACCGCGGCCCGGAGGGCGGCCGCCCGCTGCCGGTCGGCCTCAAGGTCGCCGGCCACCTCGGCCACGGCCGCGGGCAGGCCGGCCAGGGCACCCCGCAGCGCCTGGGCCTTGACGGCGGTCAGGGCGGCGGTGTCGGCCGACAGGTCGGCCAGGGCCCGGCGCACCGGCTCGATGGCGGACGCCTCCAGGCCGTCGGTGCCCGGGTCGCGGGCGCCCTCGGCCACCCCGAGCATCGGCAGGTCGCGGCCGCCCGGGCCGGCCGTGCCCAGGCCGGCCTCCTGGAAGCGCCGCCGGGCGTCGGCCAGCACCGCCCGCTGGTCGGCCTCGCGCCGGGGGAGCCGGTTCACCACCACCAGCAGCGGCACCCCCCTGGCCCTGGCCTGGCGCAGGAACTCCCAGGGCACGTAGTCGGCGTAGCGCTGGGCGGTGGTGACGAACAGGCACAGGTCGGCCGCCTGGAGCAGCTCCTCGGCGGTCCGGCGGTTCTCGGCCTCCACCGAGTCGACGTCGGGCGCGTCGACCAGGGCGATCTCGGGGAAGGCGCCGTCGTGGACGACCAGCTGGAGCCGGTCGGCGTCGGCCAGGGCGGCCAGCACCTTGCCGGCCATGAAGGCGTCGACCTGCCCGGGGGCGAGCAGCACGACCGGCCGCATGGTGGTCGGCCGCACCACCCCGCTGGGGCTCACCGATGCCCCGACCAGCCCGTTGAGCAGCGACGACTTCCCGGCCCCGGTCGACCCCAGCAGCACGCAGACCAGCGGCGCCTCCAGGTCCCGTACCCGCGGCAGCAGGTAGTCGTCCAGGTGCCAGGCCAGCCGGCGCCGCCTTGCCGGGCCCAGGTCCCCCGGCCCGGGGGCGCTCGGCCGTGCCTCGGCCACCTGCCCGGCCAGCCCGGCCAGGGCGTCCAGCAGGTTCGTGGTGTCGATCGCCGTTGGCATGTCCTCTCCAACTACCCGCGTGCCGGTCGCCGAACCGGGAGATGGTTTCTAGCATCTCACCAGAAACCAACCGACCCTCCGCGAGGTCTAGATCAGCGGCATCGTCCACTGACGCGGGAGGAACCACACCCATGGGCATCATCGGTTGGATCGTTCTCGGCCTGCTCGCGGGGGCCATCGCCAAGGCGGTCCTGCCCGGGGACGACCCGGGCGGCATCATCGTGACGATCATCATCGGGATCGTCGGGGCCATCCTGGGTGGGTTCCTGGCGCAGGTGCTGTTC
>JASLIH010000060.1 GCA_030152105.1 Actinomycetes bacterium | reverse complement strand
GGCCGGGCGTACTTGGGGTCGGGGATCATGTAGACGTCGGGGTGGTCGGCCAGCAGCTGGAGCACGTCCTGGCTGCGCAGGATGGTCAGCTGGCCCCGGTAGCGGTGGCCGGCCAGCTCCGCCCAGGTCGCCTGCCGGAACAGCTTGTCGAGGCCGTAGTTGGCCACCAGTGGCCGGTAGCTGCCGTGGACGGCCGCCGGGGCCTCGGGCGCCACCACGCCGACCCCGGCGATCAGCAGCAACCCGGCCACGGCCGCAGCGCGGCCACCAACGGCCATCTCCCGGCCCCCCCGGTCGACGTCGGCACTCGCGACGGCACCATAGGCGACCGGTCAGGCGGTGTCGAGGACCTCCCGGACGACCGCGGCGACCCGGTCGGCGGTGGGCACGACGGCCTGTTCGAGGTTGGCCGCGAACGGCAGCGGGACACAGGCGCTGGCCACCCGGCGGATGGGGGCGTCCAGGTCGTAGAACGCCTCCTCGGCGGCGATCGAGGCCAGGGTGCCGCCCCAGCCGCCCTGGTAGGGGTTCTCCTCGACGATCACCAGGCGGCTGGTCCTGGCCACCGAGTCGAGCACGGTCCGGGCGTCCAGGGGGACCAGGCAGCGAAGGTCGATGACCTCGGCGTCGACGCCGTCGGCGGCCAGCCGCTCGGCCGCGGCCAGGGCCGTGGGGACGGTCGAGGCCAGGGCGACCAGGGTGACGTCGCCGCCGGGGCGGCGGATCTCGGCGGTGCCCAGCTCGACCACGTGGTCGCCGGGCGGTGGCGGGTCGCCCTTGGTGGCGAACAGGGCCTTGTGCTCGAACACCAGCACCGGGTCGTCGCTGCGGATGGCCGCGGCCATCAGCCCGACCATGTCGGCCGGGGTCGAGGGGGCGGCGATCTTGAGCCCGGGCACGGCGAAGGCCCAGTTCTCGACCGGCTGGGAGTGCTGGGCCCCGAAGCCGAGACCGCTGCCGTTGGCGGTGCGGATCACCAGGGGGACGCTGACCTGGCCGCCGGTCATGTAGCGCATCTTGGGGATCTCGTTGGCCACATAGTCCCAGCAGCAGGCCAGGAAGTCGGAGAACATGATCTCGGCCACCGGGCGCATCCCGGTCATGGCCGCGCCCATGGCCGCCCCGGCGATCGCCTGCTCGCTGATCGGGGTGTCCCAGACCCGTTCGGGGCCGAACTCGGCGAACAGCCCGGCGGCCGTCTTGAACACCCCCTCGGCGGCGCCGATGTCCTCGCCGAGGCAGACCACCGTGTCGTCGCGGCGCATCTCCTGGGCGATCCCGGCGGCGACCGCCTCCCGGTAGGTGATCAGGTCCGCCATTGGGCACCTCCGTCCGCCCAGACGTCGGTGAAGGCAGTCTCCTCGCTGGGGGGCGGGGCCGCCTTGGCCCTCTCGACCGCGGCCGCCACCTCCTCGCGGGCGCTGGCGTCCAGCTGGTCGATGGCCGGCTGGTCGACCCCGCGGTCGCGCAGCCGCTCGGCCAGGACCAGCAGCGGGTCGCGCTTGAGCCAGGCGTCGACCTCCTCCTGGGGCCGGTACTTGCCGGGGTCGCCGCGCGAGTGCCCGTACTGGCGGTAGGTCAGGGCCTCGATCACCGTCGGGCCGTCGCCGGCCCGGGCCCGGGCGGCGGCGGCGGCGACGGCGTGCTGCACGGCGACAACGTCGTTGCCGTCGATCACCTCGGCCGGGAGCTGGTAGGCGGGGGCGCGCCCGGCGGCCGGCTGGGCGACCGCGGTCACGGTCTTGATCGAGGTGTACTCCATGTAGAGGTTGTTCTCGCAGACGAACAGCACCGGCAGCCGCCATACGGCGGCAAGGTTGAGGGCCTCGTGGAAGGCGCCGATGTTGGTCGCCCCGTCGCCGAAGAAGGCCACCGCGACCTGGCTCGTCCCCCGCAGCTTGGCCGACCAGGCGGCCCCGCAGGCGATCGGCAGATGCGCCCCGACGATCGCGTACGAGCCGAGCATGTTGTGGTCGGCCACGGTCAGGTGCATGGAGCCGCCCTTGGCCCCGCACAGCCCGGTGGCCCGGCTCATCAGCTCGGCCAGGCAGCCCTCGGGGCTGGCCCCGCGGGCGATGGCGTGGTGGTGGCCGCGGTAGGTGGCGAACACGTAGTCGTCCGGCTCCAGGGCGGCGCTGGCCCCCACCGCCACCGCCTCCTGGCCGGACGCCAGGTGGGTGGTCCCTTTCACGAGGCCGGCCACGAACAGGTCGTAGGCCGCCTTCTCGGTGGCCCGGATCACGGCCATCCTCTGGTACAGCTCCAGCAGCTCCTCGACCCGGGGCTCCTCGGACACGACGGTCATGAGCGCACCTGCCGGTTGCGGTGGGACTCGGCCTCGCGGGTGGTGGGCAGGGGGCCGCCGGCGGCCCAGTAGCGCTGGCCGGCGACCAGCAGCTCCTCGGCCGGGAACTTGGTGATGACCTCGCAGCCGTCGGCGGTGACCACCACCTCCTCCTCGATCCGGGCCGCCGACCAGCCGTCGGAGGCCGGCCAGTAGGTCTCGAGGGCGAACAGCATGCCCTCCTCCAGCACCTCGGGGTGGTCGAGGGAGACCAGCCGGCTGAAGATCGGCTTCTCCCAGATGGACAGCCCGACCCCGTGGCCGTACTGGAGGGCGAAGGCGGCCTCCTCGTCGGGGAAGCCGAACTCGGTGGCCGCCGGCCACACCGACACGATGTCGGCGGTGGTCGCCCCCGGCTTGACCAGGGCGATGGCCTCGTCCATGTAGTCGCGGCAGCGGACGTAGGCGTCGCGCATGGCCGGCGACGCGCTGCCGACCGCGAAGCAGCGGTAGTAGCAGGTCCGGTAGCCGTTGTAGCTGTGCAGGATGTCGAAGAAGGCCGGGTCGCCGGGGCGCAGGATCCGGTCGGAGTAGACGTGGGGATGGGGCGAGCAGCGCTCCCCGGAGATGGCGTTGACCCCCTCGACGTGCTCGGAGCCGAGGTCGTAGAGGACCTTGGCGACCAGGCCGACGCACTCGTTCTCCCTGACCCCGGGGCGCAGGAACTCATACAGCTCGTCGTAGGCGGCGTCGACCATGGTCGCGGCCATGGTCAGCAGCGTGATCTCGTCGAGGGTCTTGATCCGGCGGGCGTCCAGGAACACCTGCTGGCCGTCGACCACCTGGAGGCCGGCCGCCTCCATGGCCGCCAGCACCGGCAGCTCGGCCACGTCGATGCCGACCGGCTCGCCGGCCAGCCCGTGGGCCTCGAGCTCCCGCCGGACCTTGGCCGCGACGCCCTCGGCGATGCCGGCGGCCGGGTTGAAGGCGCCCCGCAGGGTGGAGATCCCGGCCCGGGCCCGGCCCTTCTCGGGGTCGTCCGGCCGGCCGTCGAGCCAGGGGTTGTAGAGCTGGTGGTGGCGGGCGGCCGAGCCGAAGTCCCAGATGACCGGCTCGCCGCCCCGGGGCAGCAGCGCGAAGCGGATCAGCTTGTCCATCGCCCAGGTGCCGATGTGGGTCGAGGTCATGTAGCGGATGTTGTGGAAGTCGAAGCTGAGCAGCGCCCCCAGCTCCGAGCGGTCCAGCGACTCCTTGAGCCGCGCCAGCCGCTGGGTGCGGAGCCGGCCGGTGTCGACCCGCTCCTCCCAGTCGACCGCGTTCGGACCGTACGTCCGGATCCCCATGGCCCTCTCCTCGTCCGGTGGACTTCGGAAGTACGCCATCGGCGCCCGGGCGTCAAGTGCTACTGAACGCCTCGATGGCGGCCGAGGATGCACCAGACGGCCCGGGCCGGCTCGGGCCCGTCGTTGGCCAGCCGGTGCGGGGTGGTGGCGGGGAAGCTGATCGAGTCGCCGGGGCCCAGCTGGTAGCGCTCGAAGCCGACGTCGACCTGGAGCCGGCCTGACAGCAGGTAGCCGAACTCCTGGCCGGCGTGGCGCATGAAGCCGCCCTCGCTCGAGGAGCAGGCGCCCGGCTCGTACTCGACGTCGAGGAACTCGACCCCGGGGAACGACCCGGCGGTGAGCCGCCGCCACAGGACCCCCGACTCCAGCTCGAGGGTCTCGTGCTGGCCGGCCTGCTGGTGGGAGAAGAACCCTTCCTGACCACGGGGAACGACCACCGGCGGGGCGCCGTCGCCGGTCAGCAGGCCGTCGACCGAGACCCCCAGCAGGTTGACGATGTCGAACAGCTTGCTCACCGACGGCTGGGCCTTGCCGGTCTCGATCTGGGAGAGGGCGCTGGCGCTGATCCCAAGGCGCCTGGCCATCTCGCGCAGCCCGATCCCCTGGCCGAGACGCTCGGCCCGGAGCCGGCCGCCCAGGTCGAGGGCGGGAGGGCCGGCGGTGGCCGGCTGGGCGGCCTGGTCGTCGCCGGTGGCGGTCATGGCAGGAAGTGTACAGAGCGCCCCAGCCCACTGTTCAGCGCCACTGGACACGCGCTATGCTCCCGCCGACATCAGGTCGCTCTTCGACGAGGAGGAGTACCAATGGCCGACCGGCTCCTGCTGCGTGGCGGCACCGTCCTGACCGTCGACCCTGACCTCGGCGACCTCCCGACCGGCGACGTCCTCATCGAGGGCGACACGATCGCCCAGGTCGCCCCCCGGATCGACGCCGACGCCGAGGTGATCGACGCCAGCGGCCGCATCGTGATCCCCGGGTTCGTCGACACCCACCGGCACACCTGGGAGGCGGCCATCCGCGGCTGCGCCCCCAACGCCACCCTCGGCACCTACTTCGTCGAGGTCCTCGACTCGTTCGCTCCCCTGTACCGGCCCGAGGACGTGTACGCCAGCAACCTGGCCGGGGCCCTGGAGTGCGTCAACGCCGGCATCACCACGCTGGTCGACTGGTCGCACATCAACAACACCCCGGAGCACCCCGACGCCGGCATCCGCGGCCTCCAGGAGGCCGGCATCCGCGCCCAGTACGCCTACGGCAGCGCCAACACCTCGCTGAACGACTACTGGAACAACAGCAAGATCGCGATCCCCGCCGACGACGTGCGGCGGGTCCGCGACACCTACTTCTCCTCCGGCGACGGCCTGCTGACCATGGCCCTGGCCACCCGGGGCCCGACCTACTGCAACAACGACGTGGTCCGGGCCGAATGGGCCCTGGCCCGCGAGCTCGGCATCCCGATCACCATCCACGTGGCCATGCACTCGGCCGGCCGCTTCGGCATGGTCAAGCAGCTCGGCGACCTGGGCCTGCTCGGGCCGGACACCACCTATATCCACTGCTGCTACCTGACCGACGAGGAGTGGCAGCTGGTGGCCGACAGCGGCGGCACCATCTCGATCGCCCCCCAGATCGAGGCCCAGATGGGCCACGGCTGGCCACCGGTGCTCAAGTCGATGGAGTTCGGGCTGCGGCCCAGCCTCTCCATCGACGTCGTCACCACCGCCCCCGGCGACATCTTCACCCAGATCCGTGCCGCCTTCGCCTGCGACCGGGCCCGCGTCAACGCGGCCGGGTGGGAGGCCGGGGCCGAGGGCGACGTCTCCGACACCATGCTCACGTCCCGCCAGATGCTGGAGCTGGCCACCATCAACGGCGCCCATGTGGCCGGGCTGGAGGACCGCACCGGCTCGCTCACCCCCGGCAAGCAGGCCGACGTGGTCCTGCTGGACGCCACCGCCCTCAACGTCGCCCCGGTGATCGACCCGGTGGCCGCGGTCACCAACTGCGCCGACGTCTCCAACGTCGACACGGTGCTGATCGGCGGTCAGGTCCGCAAGCGCGACGGCAAGCTCGTGGCCGACACCGAGGCGGCACGCCGGCTGGTCGAGGCGTCCCGGGACCACCTGCTGGCTGAGCTCGAGCGCAAGCGGGCCGCACAGCCCACGGCATGACCGGACGGCACCTCGTCGCCAGGGCCGCCGAATCGGAGCTGGTGGTGCCCGGGCCGTTCGCCGGCCGCAGCCAGGGGTTCACCCGGTGGGCGGTGGTCGGCGAGGCTGCCGGGGCCGCCCACACCGGGTTCGGGCTCTGCGCCCTTGCGGCCGGCGGCCGCCTCGACGCCCACGTCCACTCCTTCGAGCAGAGCGTGTTCATGCTCGAGGGCCGCCTGGTCCTGGACACCGCCGAGGGGTCGGTGGAGCTCGGGCCGGGCGACTACGGGCTGGTCCCGGTGGGGGTGGCCCACGCCGCCCGCAACCCGGGGCCGGAGCCGGCCCGCTGGGCCGACATGTGCGCCCCCCAGCCGCGGGCCCGGTTCGACGACGACACCTTCTTCGTCCCGCCCCTGGCCGCCACCACCCCGGTCGCGGTCGACGTCCGCGACCCCCGGACCCGGTCCTTCGGGCACATCGACCCGGCCAACATGGACCCCCGCCGCCAGACCCAGGACCAGCTCGCCGTCTCGGCCAGCATGCGCACCGCCCTGCTGGTCTACAGCGGCATCACCGTGAAGATGATGGTCGACAGCGACCTCGGGGCCCAGCTCCAGACGATGTTCATGGTCCAGTACGAGCCCGGCGGGATGGCCGGCACCCACGACCACCCGCTGGAGGAGACCTACCTGGTCCTGGAGGGAGAGGTGGACGCCAGCTTCGACGGCGAGGTGCACCGGCTGCGGCCCGGCGACGTCGCCTGGGCCGGGGTCGGCTGCGTGCACGGGTTCTCCAACCCGGCCGACCGGCCGGTGCGCTGGCTGGAGACCCAGGCCCCGCAGCCGCCGGCCCGCCACTCCTACCGCTTCACCCGCGACTGGGACTACCTGCGCGACGCCCTCGCCTGAAAGGAAGCAGCCATGCCGGAGCCGGGAGCGGTCGTCGTCATCGGGGGGACCCGCGGGCTGGGCCTCGAGGTGGCACGCCACTACGCCGGCCAGGGCCGCGAGGTCGTGCTGTCCGGCCGCGACCAGCAGCGGGCCGAGGCCGCGGCCGCCGACGTCGGCGGCAACGCCAGGGGCATCGCCCTCGACCTGGCCGAGCCCGGCCAGCTGGCCGGCTGCCTGGCCGGGATCGAGCGGGTCGGCCACCTGGTCCTGGCCGCGATCGAGCGGGACGAGAACAAGGTCCACTCCTTCGACCTGGAGGGCGCGACCCGCCTGGCCACCCTGAAGCTGGTCGGCTACGCCGAGACCGTCCACCGGCTGGCCCCCCGGATGGACGCCGACGGCGCGGTGCTCCTGTTCGGGGGGCGGGCCAAGGACCGCCCGTACCCGGGCTCGACCATGGTCTCGACGGTCAACGGCGGGGTCACCGGGCTGGTCCACTCCCTGGCCGTCGAGCTCGCCCCGATCCGCTGCAACGCCATCCACCCCGGCATCGTCGGCGACAGCCCATACTGGAGCGCCAAGGGCGAGGCCGCCCTGGCCCCGGTGCGGGCCCGGACCCCGTCGGGGCGGCTGGTGACCATGGAGGACGTGGTCGGGGCGGTCGTGTTCCTGCTCGAGAACCGGTCGGTGAACGGCGTCAACCTGGCCGTCGACGGGGGCTGGCTGCTGCTCTAGAGGGAGAGACATGAACAGGGGGCAAAGGGTCGCGGTCATCGGGGCCGGGCGCATGGGCGGGGCCATGGTCGGCACGCTGCGCCGGGCCGGGGTCGAGGTGGTGGTGTTCAACCGGACCCGGCCCAAGGCCGAGGCCGTCGCCGAGGCCACCGGGGCGGCCGTGGCCGCCACCGCCCGCGAGGCCGCCGAGGGCGCCCAGGTGGTGCTCAGCTCCCTGGCCGACGACGCCGCCGTCGGGGCCGCCTACACCGGCCACGACGGGATCGTGGCCGGTCTCCAGCCGGACACCGTCGTCTGCGAGTCCAGCACCATCGACCCGGGCACCGTGCACCGCCTGCGGCCCCTGGTCGAGGCCCGAGAGGCGTTCCTGCTCGACACCCCCGTCTCGGGCAGCGTCTCCACCGTCGAGGCCGGCCAGCTGACCATCATGGCCGGCGGCGACGAGGCCGTGCTGGCGCGGGTCCGTCCGGTCCTCAACCCCCTGGCCAAGCAGATCTTCCACGTCGGCGAGCTGGGGTCGGGGGCGGTGGTGAAGCTGACCGTGAACTCGGTCCTGCACGGCCTCAACCTGGCCCTGGCCGAGGGCCTGGTCCTGGCCGAGCGGGCCGGGGTGGCCCGCGAGGCCGCCTACGAGGTGTTCGCCGCCAGCGTCATCGCCGCCCCCTTCGTCCACTACAAGCGGGAGGCGTTCGAGCACCCCGGCCAGCCCCCTGTCGCCTTCAGCCTCGACCTGGTGGACAAGGACCTGGACCTGATCCTGGCCCTGGCCGCCCAGACCGGCACCCCGATGGAGCAGGCGGCCACCAACCGCCGGGTGGTGCAGGCCGCCGTCGCCGCCGGCCTCGCCGACCACGACCTCAGCGAGCTGGCCACCTACCTCCGATCCTCCAGCCCCGACGGCTGGTCGGCCAGCTGAACGGACCGCCGGGCCCGTCCGTGGGACGATCGTGGGCATGAGCCAGCCGATCCTGTTCCTGGTCGACGACCGCCCGCGGGTGCTGGAGGCGCTCGCCGGGGACCTGGAGCGGCGGTTCGGGGGCGACCACCGGATCGTCACCGAGGGCGCGCCCGGGGCGGCCCTTGAGGCGCTGGCCGAGCTGGCCCGGCGGGGCGAGGAGGTCGCCCTGGTGGTGGCCGGGCAGAAGATGGAAGCGCTGCCGGGGGTGCAGTTCCTGTGCCGGGCCCACGACCTGCACCCGACCGCCAAGCGGGTGCTGCTGGTCGGGCGGCGGGAGTGGACGCCGGCCAACCCGGCCGTGCGGGCCATGACCCTCGGGCAGATCGACACCTACCTGTTCGAGCCCTGGCTGCCGGTGGCCCGCTTCCTGGACCTGCCGATCAGCCAGGTCCTGGCCGACTGGGTGCCGTCGCGGGGGCCCAGCTTCGAGGGGATCCGGATCGTCGGGCCGCGCTGGGGGACCCGCTCGCACGAGCTGCGCGACATGCTGACCCGGATGGGCATCCCCCACGGCTGGTACCAGGCGGAGACGGCCGCCGGCCGGCGGCTGCTGGAGGAGGCCGGCGAGGACGGCTCGCGGCTGCCGGTGGTGCTGTTCCACAGCGGCCAGGTGTTCGTCGACCCCTCCAACGCCGAGCTGGCCGAGGCGCTCGGGTTCGGGACCAGGCCGGCGGCCGACTCCTATGACCTGGTGATCGTCGGGGCCGGGCCGGCCGGGCTGGCCGGGGCCGTCTACGCCGCCTCCGAGGGCCTGGACACCCTGGTGGTGGAGCCGCAGGTGGTCGGCGGGCAGGCCGGCACCTCGGCCATGATCCGCAACTACCTGGGCTTCCCGCGCGGGATCGGCGGGGGTGACCTGGCCAACCGGGCGCTGGAGCAGGCCTGGCTGTTCGGGGCCAACCTGGTCCTGGCCCAGAAGGCGACCGGGCTGCGGGCCGACGGGGACCGGCGCCTGGTCCGGCTGTCGGACGGCGGCCAGGTCGCCGCCGGAGCGGTGGTGGTGGCCTCGGGCATCGCCTGGCGGCGCCTGGGCGTGCCCGAGCTGGAGGCACTGGTCGGGGCCGGGGTGTTCTACGGGGCGGCCGGGGCCGAGGCCAGGGCCATGGAGGGCCAGGACGTGTTCGTGGTCGGGGCCGGCAACTCGGCCGGCCAGGCCGCGCTCCACCTGGCCAAGTACGCCGCCTCGGTGACCCTGCTGGTCCGAGGGCCCGACCTGGCCAAGAGCATGTCCGACTACCTGATCCAGGAGATCGAGCAGGCCCCGAACGTGGCCGTGCGGCTGGGCACCCAGGTGGTCGGCGGGCTCGGCAGCCACCGGCTGGAGGGCCTGGTCCTGCGCCACCGGGACACCGGGACGATCGAGGAGGTGCCGGCGGCGGCCCTGTTCGTGATGATCGGGGGCGAGCCCCGGACCGACTGGCTGGCCGGGGTGGAGCGAGATGACCGCGGCTACATCCTGACCGGCCACGACCTCCTCGGCCCCGGCGGGATGCCGGCCGGCTGGCCCCTGGAACGGCCGCCGCTGCTGCTGGAGACCAGCATCCCCGGCGTGTTCGCCGCCGGGGACGTCCGCCACCGCTCGGTCAAGCGGGTCGCCTCGGCCGTCGGCGAGGGCGCCGTCGCGGTGCAGCTCGTCCACCAGTACCTGGGCCGTCAGTGACGGCGAGGGCCGCGGCGCACGCCGCGGCCCGGTGCCGTTCGGGCTGGTTCAGGGCTGCTCGCCGGGGGTGGGGTGGTAGAGGCCGACCGTCTTCTCGGCGGTGCCGCCGGGCCCGATGGCCCTGACGGTCAGGTGGCCCAGGAGCGGCTCGCTCGGGTAGTGCCAGTTGAACAGCCAGCCGTCGCGGCCGTTGGTGTCCTGGCCGATCTTGTGCGACAGGTCGCTGACGCCGCTGCCGGCCGGGGTGAGCCAGAACTCGACCCTCGTGGCGTGGGGGGCGTCGAGCACCATGGTGAGGAGGCCGGCCCCGGAGGGCAGCTGCCAGAACGCACCTTCCGTTGGCAGGACCGGCTCGCTGCCGAAGCCGAGGATCCGCGGCCGCTGAGCCGGCGGGGCGGTGTCATCCGGGGTGCCGCCCGCCTTGGGAGGCTCAGGCGCGTCCTCGACCGGGGCCGGAGCGGGAACCGGGGCTGCCGCGGGCTCGACCTGGGGTGCGGCGGTGGTGGCGGTGGGGCTGACCTCGGGCGCCGAGTACCCGCCGCCACGGGTGCCGAACGCCCAGCCGGTGAGGCCGACCGCGAGCAGCGCGATGGCCACGAGCAGGATGCGGACAGGTCGCATGGTGACTACCTTCTTCAGATTGCTGGTGTCGCGACCATGCTCCGCTCCAGGGCCGGCGGCGGCAGTGCTCTGCCGCACAGCCCCGGTGTGCCGTCCGTCACAACTGCATGACCACTGCCTTGGCCTCGGTGAAGAACTCGCGGCTGTAGCTGCCGCCCTCGCGGCCGATGCCCGAGTCCTTGTAGCCCCCGAACGGGGCCCGCAGGTCGCGGACGAAGAAGCAGTTGACCCAGATGGTGCCGGCCCGGACGGCGGCCGCGACCCGGTGGGCGCGGCGCAGGCTCTCGGTGAAGACCATCGCGTTGAGGCCGTAGGGCGAGTCGTTGGCCAGGGCCACGGCCTCCTCGTCGGTGTCGAACGGCTGGACCACCACCACCGGGCCGAAGATCTCCTCGCGGCAGACGGCCATGTCCTGGCGGACGTCGACCAGCACGGTCGGCCGGACCCACCAGCCGTCGCCGCGGCCGCCGGTGCGGACCTTGGCCCCCTCGGCGGCGGCCAGGTCCAGGTAGCCGGTGACCTTCTCCCAGTGCTCGCGGGACGACAGGGGCCCGACCTCGGTGGCCTCGTCCAGCGGGTCGCCAAGGCGCATGGCCTCGGCGCCGGCCACGAAGCGGTCCAGGAACTCCTCGTAGACCGGCCGCTGGACGTACAGCCGGGAGCCGGACAGGCAGACCTGGCCGGCGTTGAGGAAGATGGCCCGCAGCGACCAGTCGACCGCGTTGGCCAGGTCGGCGTCGGCGAAGACCAGGTTGGCGCCCTTGCCGCCGAGCTCGAAGCTGACCCGCTTCAGGGTGGGGGCGCCGGCGGCCAGGATGGCCCGGCCGGTGGCCGACTCGCCGGTGAAGGTGACCAGGTCGACCCCCGGGTGCTCGGTCAGGGCCTGGCCGGCCTCGCCCGGGCCGAACCCCTGGACGACGTTGAGCGTCCCCGGCGGCAGGCCGGCCTGGCCGGCCAGCAGGCCGAGGCGGTGACACGACGCCGGGGACTGCTCGGCCGGCTTGAGGACCACGGTGTTCCCGAAGGCCAGGGCCGGGGCGACCTTCCAGCTGGCCAGCATGAGGGGGAAGTTCCAGGGGGAGATGGCCGCGGCCACCCCGGCCGGCTCGTGCCGGGTGTAGACGTGGTGGCCGGTCGGCGAGGGCAGGGCCTCGTCGGTGGCCAGGGCGGCGTAGTCGGCGAAGAAGCGGAAGTTGAGGGCGGCCCGGTGCGCGTCGTTGTCGCGGGCCTGGCGGATCGGCTTGCCCATGTCGGTCGAGTCCAGCCGGCCCAGCTCGGCCGCCTCGGCCTCGATCAGGCCGGCCAGGCGGTGCAGGGCTCTCGCGCGCTCGGCCGGGGCCGTCCGCGGCCACGGGCCGGTGTCGAAGGCGCGCCGGGCGGCCCCGACGGCCGCGTCGGCGTCGGCGGCCGACCCCCGGGCGACCCGGGCCCAGACCGCCTCGGTGGCCGGGTTGACCGACTCGAAGGTGCGCCCGTCGGCCGCCGGCCGCTCCTCCCCGTCGATCACATGCGGGATCTCGACCAGCGCGCTCATGGGTGCGTCCCTCCGTTGCCGGCCAGGCCGATGACCTGGCGGACCCTGTCGTAGCTGTCGTCGGGGCGGGTGACGTCGAACCAGACGGCCGCCATCCCGGCCGCCTCGGCCCCGGCGGTGTTGGCCGGCTGGTCGTCGACCAGCACCGCCTGGTCGGCGGCGACGCCGAGGCGGTCCAGGACCAGCCGGTAGGCGGCCGGCTCGGGCTTGCGGGTGCCGTGGCGGGAGGCGTCGACCACGCAGCCGATCTCGGCCAGGACCCCCATCCGCTCGATCCATGCCTGGTCGTGGAAGTCGTACAGGTCGTTGGTGAGCACGGCCGTCTGGAGCCCGGCCGCCCTGGCCGCGGCCACCAGCGCCCGGGCCTGGGGCCGGACCAGCTCGTCCTCGGGGCCGTCGAACAGCCGGGCCATCATGGCCCGCACCCCGTCGTGGCCTGAGACCGCCGCCACCTCGGCGGCCCGGCTCGCCCAGTAGGCCGGCTCGCTCAGCTCCCCGGCCTGCATCGACCGCCACAGCGGGTCGGCGGCCGGGTCGAACGGCCCCCGCCAGCCGAAGGTCCCCGGCGGCAGGCCCAGCGAGCGCTCCAGCGCCGGCAGCCGTTCGAACGGGGTCAGCAGCACCGGCCCGCCGAAGTCGAGCACCACCGCTTTCACTGGCGTGGCCCCTGGCGGGCGTGCTCGAGCAGGATCTCGCGCCAGGAGCGGCGCGGCGGGGCGGGGGTGACGGTGACCCGGACCTCACCGTCGACCACCCGGACCGGGTAGGTGGCGACCCGCAGGCCGGGCTGGCCGAGCCGGCGGCCGCTGCGGACGTCATAGCGCCACCAGTGCTGCGGGCAGGTCAGGATCTCGCCGTCCAGGTGGCCGCAGGCCAGCGACCCGCCCCGGTGCAGGCAGGTGTCGTCCAGGGCGAACAGCCGGCCGCCGGCGTTGCCGACGGCCAGGCGCCGCCCGGCCGCCTCCAGCAGCCGCACCGTCCCGGCGGCCAGCTCCTCGACCGGCCCGGCGGCCACCTCGAACGGTTCGGTCACCGGCCCGTGTCACCCGCCGGCGGCTGGGCGTCGACCGGGCCCCTGGCCACCGAGTAGGGGACGCCGCCGATGCCCCACAGGTCCGGGTCGACCTCGGAGACCAGCACCCGGACCCGGTCGATGGGGGTGTCGAGGGTGTCGGCCACGACCCGCGACACCTCCTCGACCAGCCGCATGAGGACCGCCTTGTCGCGGCCGCGGACGAGGTCGATGCGGACGAACGGCATGGGTCCTCCCTGTTCGCGTCTAGCGGACGGCCAGCTCCACGGTCCCGAGGCGGCCCAGGCGGGCCACGACCACCTCGCCGGGGGCCACCGCCACCGCCTCGGTGAGCCCGCCGGACAGGACCACGTCCCCGGCGGCCAGGCCGCGGCCCCGGCGGTGGAGGGCCCGGACCAGCCAGGCCACGGCCGCGGCCGGGTGGCCGAGGGCGGCCGCCCCGGCGGCGGTGGCTCTGACCCGCCCCCCCACCTCCAGGACGCAGCCGACCAGGCGCAGGTCGATCCCGTCGACGGCCTGGCGGACACCGCCAAGGACCAGGCGGGCGGCCGAGGCGTTGTCGGCGACCACGTCGGGCAGGGTGAAGGCGTAGCCGGCGTAGCGGGAGTCGAGGACGTCGATGGCCGGGGTCACGGCGGCGGTGGCGGCCAGCACCTGGGCCGCCCCGACCCGCTCCCCGGCCAGCTCCGCCCCCAGCAGGAACGCGATCTCGGGCTCGACCCGGGGCTGGATGAGCTGGCCGGTGTCCAGCGGCTCGCCCACGTCGAGCAGCATGGCGTCGGTCAGCTCGCCGTACAGCGGCTCGGCCACGCCCATCTGGGCCTGCTTGGCCCGGCTGGTCAGGCCGAGCTTGAACCCGACGGGCCGCTCCCCCGCCGCCGTCAGCAGCCGCACTCCGGCCTCCTGGACGGCGTAGGCCAGCTCCAGGTCGAGCCCTGGGTACTCGGTGGTCAGGCCGGTGCCGGCGGTCCGTCCCTGGCGCAGCCCGGCCAGATGCTGGGCGAGGGTCACCGGGTCGGCCGCGGGGTGGCTCACGCCGGCAGCTCCTGACCGGCCGGCCGGCTCGCCGGGGTGGCCTTGCGGGCCAGTTCGAGGGCGACGTCGAGGATCATGTCCTCCTGCCCGCCGACGATGCGGCGGCGGCCCAGCTCGAGCAGGATCTCGCCGACGTCGACCCCGTAGCGGGCCGCGGCCCGCTGGGCGTGGAGCAGGAACGACCCGTAGACCCCGGCGTAGCCGAGCAGCAGCCCGGCCCGGTCGATCACCCCCATCTCGGGCCGCAGGGGCCGGACCAGGTCCTCGGCCACGCCCATGGCCTCGAGCGGGTCGACCCCGGTGGCCAGGCCGAGCTTGTCGCAGGTGGCCACCAGCACCTCGGTCGGGCAGTTGCCGGCCCCGGCGCCCAGCCCGGCGCAGCAGCCGTCGAGCTGGTCGGCCCCGACGTCCAGGGCGGCCAGGGAGTTGGCCACGGCCAGGGACAGGTTGTTGTGGGCGTGGTGGCCGACCTGGCAGCCCAGCCCCTCGGCCAGGGCCCCGACCCGGGCCCGGGCGTCGGCGGTGGTCATGGCCCCGGCCGAGTCGACCACGTACACGCAGTCGGCCCCGTACGACTCCATCAGCCGGGCCTGGTCGAGCAGCTGGGCCGGCTCGGCCATGTGGGCCATCATCAGGAACCCGACCGCCTCCATGCCGAGCCGCTTTGCCAGCCGGATGTGCTGTTCGGCGATGTCGGCCTCGGTGCAGTGGGTGGCGATCCGGGCCACCTGGACGCCCCGGTCGGCCATGTCCCGCAGGTCGTCGGCGACCCCGATCCCGGGCAGGAGCAGGACGGCGATCCTGGCCCGGGTGGCGGCCCCGACAGCCGCCGAGACCAGGTCGCGCTCGTCGGTGCCGGAGAAGCCGTAGTTGAACGAGGAGCCGCCCAGCCCGTCGCCGTGGCTGACCTCGATCACCGGCACCCCGGCGGCGTCGAGGCCGCGGACGATCGAGGCCACCTGCTCGGTGGTGTAGCGGTGGGACAGGGCGTGGGAGCCGTCCCGCAGGGTCGAGTCGGTCAGCCGGAACGCGGGTCCGCTCATACCGTCACCTGCCCACGACGCTCCGGGGCTCTGGCCTCGGCGAGGGCCTCGCCGACCCGGACAGCGGCCGCGGTCATGATGTCGAGGTTGCCGGCGTAGGGAGGCAGGAAGTCGCCCGCCCCCTCGACCTCCAGCAGGGCGACCACCCGCGCGGCGGCCGGCCCGCCCGGGGTGGCGAACGGCCCCTCCTCGAACACCGGCGGGCGCTTCAGCCGGTAGCCGGGCACGTACCGCGCGACCCGCCCGACCATGTCCTCGACGGCGGCGGCCACCGCCGCCTCGTCGTAGCCGTCGGGCAGGGCGCAGAACACGGTGTTGCGCATCAGGATCGGCGGGTCGGCGGGGTTGAGGATGATGATCGCCTTGCCGTGGGCGGCCCCGCCGACCTCCTCCAGGGAGCTGGCCGTGGTCCGGGTGAACTCGTCGATGTTCTGGCGGGTCCCGGGCCCGGCCGAGCGGGAGGCGACGGTGGAGACGATCTCGGCGTACGGCACGCGGCTGGCCGAGACGACCGCGGCCACGATCGGCGCCGTGGCCTGGCCGCCGCAGGTGATCAGGTTCAGGTTGGGCGCGTCCAGGTGCCGGTCGAGGTTGACGCCCGGCACCACCGGCGGGCCCAGCCGGGCCGGGGTCAGGTCGACGGCGGTGATGCCGGCCGCGGCCAGCCGGGGCGCGTTGGCGGCGTGCACCCGGGCGCTGGTCGCCTCGAAGGCCAGGTCGATCTCGCCGGCGTGGGCCTCGACCCAGTCGATCCCCTCGGCGGTCGCCTCCACCCCCAGCTTGCGGGCCCTTGCCAGGCCCTCGGAGGCCGGGTCGATGCCGACCAGGGCCCGCAGCTCCAGCGACGGCGACCGCAGCAGCTTGTGCACCAGGTCGGTCCCGATGTTGCCGGAGCCGATGACCACACACGACAGCGTCATGACGCCTTCCCTCCGGTGACGACCAGGCCGACCGGGCCAAGCCAGTCGAACTCGGCCCGGAACACGTCCCCGGCGGCCAGCGGGACGGCGGCGTGCAGGGCCCCGGTCATGACCACATGGCCGGCCTCGAGGGTCGCGCCGAGCGGGTGGAGGGTGTTGGCCAGCCAGGCGACCGCGTGCAGCGGGTCGCCGAGGGCGGCCGCGCCCGCGCCGGTGGCGACCAGCTCGCCGTTGCGGGTCATGGCCACCCCGGCCAGCCGCGGGTCGAGCCGGTCCAGGGGGACCAGGCGGCTCGACAGGGCGATCGCGGCGCTGGAGGCGAGGTCGGCGATCGTGTCGGCAAGCCGGATGCGCCAGTCCGCGACCCGCGAGTCGATGATCTCGACCGCGGCCACCGCCCCGGCGGCGGCCCGGCGGACGTCCAGGGCGGTGCAGTGGGGGCCGGCCAGGGGGGCCTCGAGCACGATGGCGATCTCGGCCTCGACCTTGGGCTGGATCAGCCGGTCCAGGTCGACCTCGACCCCGTCGGGGTGGACCCCGCCGGCCAGCACCGGGCCGTAGTCGGGCTGGTCGATGCCGAGCTGGGTCTGCATGACCCGGCTGGTCAGGCCGAGCTTGTAGCCGACGACGTCGCCCTCGCCGTCGGCCTGGAGCAGCTCGACCAGGCGGCGCTGGACGGCGTAGGCCTCGGCGGCGGTCATCTCCGGGCGCTCGTCGGTCAGCGGCGGCACCGGGACCCGCTCGCGGCGGGCCCGGAACAGCGACCGGGCCAGGTCGTCGACGGGCAGCGGGGGCTCGACCCCGCCCGACCCCCAGTCGACCGGGCGCCCGCCCGGGTCGGTCGGGCTCACGACGCGCCCCGGACCCGGGGGCGCCAGCCGAGCTGGTCGGAGATGGCGTCGGCGGCCTGGACGACCGAGGCCCGGAAGAACCGGCGCAGCGTGTCGCCGTTGACCCGCATCACCGGCCCGGCAACGCTCACGGCGGCGATCACCTCGCCCCGGGCGTTGCGGACCGGGGCGGCCACGCTGGCCACGCCGAGCTCGCTCTCACCGATGTTCTCGGCCCACCCCTGGGCCCGGACCCGGTCCAGCTCGGCCCGCAGCTGTGCCGGGTCGCACACGGTGGCGTCGGTCTTGCGCTCGGGCTGCCACCCCTCCAGCAGCAGGGCCAGGCGCCGCTCGGGCAGGTGGGCCAGCAGGACCTTGCCGGTGCTGGTGCAGTGGGCCGAGTTGCGGTGCCCCACCCGGCCGAAGATCCGCAGCGTGTGCGGGCTCTCCAGGCGCTCCACGTAGACCACCTCGCGGCCGTCCAGGACCGCCACCTGGACGGTCTCCTTGGTGGCGTTGCGCAGCTCCTCGATGACGGTGGTGGCGGCGTCGTGCAGCACCCGGTGCACCGACACCCGGGCACCCAGCTCCCACATCATCAGCCCCAGCCGGTAGGTACCGGTGGCCTGGTCGTGCTCCAGGATCCGCTCGGCCGTCAGGGTGGCCAGCAGCCGGTGCACCGTCGACTTGCCCAGCCCCAGCCGCCGGGCCAGCTCGGTCACCCCCAGCGACCCCTCGGCGGTCCCGAACTCCTTGAGCAGCCGAGCCGCGTTCTGCACCGACGAGAGGGTCGCCCCCTCCCGCCCCCGACTCTCCGGGGGACCACCCCGGCCGTCCCCCGGACCCCCCGGGGCGCGGCTCACCCCGGCCCTCCGGTGCCGGGCCCCCCGGAGGGGGAGCGTAGCCGACCCGGAGCCGGGGTGCGCTCGGTTGTCCACAGACCCCCCTTGAGGGATTTGACCAGGGCGGCGCGGATGGCGGCGGGGTCGGTGGCGGCGGCCACGGCGGGGTCGCCGGGGGCGAGCTCGCGGGCCAGGAGGGCCTGGGCGCGGACCAGGCCGGCGGTGGTGGCGCCGGCCAGCTCGTCGACCAGCTCCTGGCGGCCGGGGGCGTGGGCCCGGATCGTCTCCAGCTCGCGGGCGGCGGTGGCGTGGGCGCTGGCCAGGCCGGTGCCGGCGTGGGTGGCGTGGTGGGGGGTGAGCTGGGAGCCGGGCTCGACCACCAGGTGGTACAGGTAGGTCCCGACCCCCAGGACCCGGCGGACCTCCTCGGGGGCCGGCCCGTCGGTCTCGGCGACCAGGCCGAGCACGGGCAGCACCACCGGGTCGAAGAAGCGCAGCTCCCAGGCCAGCCCGTCGGCCTCCCCGGTCACCTCGACCTCCTGGCCGACCGGGGCCGGGAACGACTCGGCCGTGCCGATCACGTGCAGGTTGCGGGCCCCGGCGGCGGCAACGGTCAGCCGCGGCGCCTGGAGCAGGGGCAGCCGGGCCTGGGCGGCCGGCGGCAGCAGCCGGGCCTGGGCCAGGTAGGCCGCATGCACGGCGGCCACGAAGTCGGCCATGGCCTGGCGCATCCGCTCCGGCCCGGCCATGGGAGCCGGCGCCTGGGGCGGGAGGTTGCGCTGAGCCATCGTCTGGCGACCATAGCCCACGTTCCTCCATGCGGGAAGGGACGCTATCCCGCGGAGCGGGACACGACGTAGGTTCTTCCCCAGCCGCAGGACAAGGAGCGTGCATGGGGATCCTCCGCCTGTCACACGTGGACGTCCGCGTGCCCGACCTGGACCTCGCCACCGCCTACTACACCCAGGTCCTGGGCCTGCTCGAGGTCGAGCGGACGGCCACCGAGGTGTTCCTCAAGTGCTGGGACGAGACCGACCACCACTCGGTCAAGCTGAGCTACGCCCCCCGGGTCGGCCTCGACCTGATCAGCTTCAAGGTCGAGCAGGACGAGGACCTGGCCGACCTCGAGTCGCGGGTCGAGCGCTACGGGTTCCCGGTGCGCCGCGTCTCCCGGGGCGAGTCGGTCGGCCAGGGCGAGTCGATCCGCTTCGACACCCCCTCGGGACAGCAGATGGAGCTGGTCCGCGAGGTCGAACGGGTCGGCGGGCTGCTGCCCAAGGTCAACCCGCCCCCGTTCCCGCCCCAGGGCCTTGCCGGCATCGCCCCGCCCCGCATCGACCACGTCCTGGTCACCGCCGAGGAGGTCGGCGAGGCGACCCGCTTCTACATGGAGGTCCTGGGGTTCCGCCTCACCGAGCAGCTGCTCGACGGCAACGGCCACCAGATCGGCGTCTGGATGGAACGCTCGCACTCCCCCCACGACCTGGCCGTGGTCACCGGGGCCAACGGCGGCCTGCACCACTTCGCCTTCTGGCTCGACGACTGGGACCACGTGCGCAAGGCGGCCGACATCCTGGCCTACAACGGCGTCCAGATCGACGTCGGCCCGACCCGCCACGGCATCACCCGGGGCAACACCATCTACTTCTTCGACCCGCTGGGCACCCGCAACGAGGTGTTCACCGGCGGCTACCGGCCCGACCCGGACTTCCCCACCATCACCTGGACCGAGGACAACATCGGCCGGGCCATCTTCTACTACGAGGGCGACCTCAACGACCGGTTCATGAAGGTGCACACCTGAGATGGGCATCCTGCGCCTGTCCCATGTCGAGGTCCGGGTGCCCGACCTCGAGCTGGCCACCGCCTACTACACCGAGGTCCTGGGGCTGCTGGAGACGGGCCGGGACGCCGAGCGGGTGTTCCTCAAGTGCTGGGACGAGCACGAGCACCACTCGGTGATCCTGCGCTACGCCGCCACCTACGGCCTCGAGCACATGGGCTTCAAGGTCGAGCACGCCGACGACCTGGAGCTGTTCGAGCGGCGGGTCGAGAAGGACGGCGGCCAGGTGACCCGCCACGCCCGCGGCGAGCTCGCCCCCGGGCACGGAGAGGCCATCCGCTTCCAGACCCCGACCGGGCACTGCTGCGAGCTGGTCCACGGGATGGAGAAGGTCGGCAATCTGCTCCCCCGGACCAACCCGCCGCCGCGGCCGATGGGGCTGGTCGGGATCGCCCCGCCCCGCCTCGACCACATCTTCGTCACCGCCGAGGACGTCGACTCCGGGACCCGGTTCTTCCGCGACGTGCTGGGGTTCCGGCTGACCGAGCAGATCCTGGCCGACGACGGCCACCAGCTCGCCACCTGGCTGGAGGTGTCCCACACCCCCCACGACATCGCCCTGGTCACCGGCCCCAACGGCGGCCTGCACCACTTCGCCTTCTGGCTGGACGACTGGAACGAGGTCCGCGCCGCCGCCGACATCCTCGCCTACCACGGGGTGCCGATCGACGTCGGCCCGACCCGCCACGGGGCCACCCGCGGGTACACCGTCTACTTCTTCGACCCGCTCGGCAACCGCAACGAGGTGTTCACCGGCGGCTACTGGGTCGACCCCGACCACGAGGTCGTCACCTGGACCGAGGCCGAGATGGGCCGGGCCATCTTCTACTACGAGGGCGCCGTCAACCAGCGGTTCCTGACCGTGCACAGCTGAGAGGGGGCGAGATGGCCGAAGACCCGCCGCTGCCGCGGACCGAGCGGCCCGACGCGCCGCTCTACCTGGCCAGCTACCTGCGCCGGCGGGCCCGGCAGGCGACCCCCGAGGCCGACAGCGACGCTCCCGAGACCGACAGCGCCGCGCCGCTGTACCTGCGCCGGTTCCGGGAGCGACGGGCCGACCCCGACGCCCCCGACGCGCCCCCGCCGGTCTGGAACGGCGAGCCCCTGGAGGTGACCAGGGCCTGGGCCGAGATCACCCGGACCAGGGAGATCGTCCCCGAGACCCAGGCCGGCGCCTTCAAGGTGGCCGCCCAGGTCCACATCGTCCGCCACGGCGAGACCCAGGGGTACTCGACCGAGAGCGGCCTCACCCCCCTCGGCGGCTGGCAGGCCCACCGGCGCGGCTTCGACCTGTCCAAGGGCATCCGCGACGGCGAGCAGGTCCAGATTGTCTGCGCCGACACCAACAGGGCCCGCCAGACGGCCGAGCACCTTCACCGCGGCCTGCTCGACGGCCTCGACCTGTGGCGCCGCGACGCCAAGGTCACCGAGCCGCGCCCCATGGCCGAGTTCCGCAACTTCCAGGTCGCCACCCCCGACGGCCTGCGCGACGTGACCAGCGCCTTCCGCATGTACCACGCCCTGATGGAGCGCTACGAGCGGGCCGCCCTCGGGGACCGGCCGATGTGGCTGGTCGAGGTCGACCGGTTCTGGAACGTCCAGCAGGGCGGGGCCGACCCCATCCACCACTGGATGACCATCCCCATGCTCCACTTCGAGCCCCCGGCCAGCTGCGTGCGCCGCTTCTGGTCGGGCTTCCAGCGGCTGGTCGACGAGGCCCCGGGGGCCCGCATCCTGTGCGCGACCCACTCCGGCCCCATCCGGGCGTTCGCCGCCTGGGCGGTCGGCTACGACCCGGGCGAGCCCTACAACACCGAGGAAGTCCTGGTGAAGCTGAAGGAGGGCGGCGGCGAGGCCCTGGTCGCCTACCGCAACCGGGTCCAGGAGGTCCAGGTCCCCCCGACCGCGGAACGGCCCGACTGGTGGGAGGGCATCCGATGAGCTTCGTCTGCTGGCTGGACGGCTACGACCCGGCTCAGCGGGCCCGCCTCGGCGGCAAGAACGCCAGCCTCGGGGAGATGCTGGCCGCCGGGCTGCCGGTGCCGCCCGGGTTCGCGGTCACCGTCGACGCCTACCACACCGTCCGCGGCCACCCCGAGGTCCGCCAGGCCGTGGTCGGGCTGCTGGGCGAGGTCGACCTGGCCGACCCGGCCGCCCTCGAGGAGCTGAGCGCGGCCATCCGCCGCCGCATCGAGCAGGTCCCCCTCGACGACGGCGTGGCCGCCGCCGTCGCCAGCGCCTACGCCGAGCTCTGCGAGCGTTGCCAGCTCGACGCGGTCCCGGTGGCGGTGCGCTCCTCGGCAACCTCCGAGGACCTGCCCGACGCCAGCTTCGCCGGCGAGCACGACACCTACCTGTGGGTCCGCGGGGCCGAGGAGGTGCTGGCCCACCTCACCCGCTGCTGGTCGAGCCTGTTCACGGCCAGGGCGATCGCCTACCGGCGCGAGCGCGGCTATGACCACGACGTGGTCGCCATGTCGGTCGGGATCCAGAAGATGGTCCGCCCCACGGCCTCGGGGGTGGCCTTCACCCTCAACCCCCGCGACGGCGACCGCTCCCAGGTCGCGGTCGAGGCCGCCTGGGGGTTCGGCGAGGGCATCGTGTCCGGCGAGGTCACCCCGGACAGCTTCCTGGTCGACAAGGTGCTCGGCGAGATCGTCCAGCGCATCATCTCCGACAAGGCGGTCGAGTACCGCCTGGGCGACGGCGACCGGGTCGAGCGGGTCGAGGTCGACGAGGCCCGCCGGACCGTCCCCAGCCTCACCGACGACCAGGTCAAGGCGGTGGCCCGGCTGGCCCGGCGGGCCGAGCGGCACTACCGGTGCCCCCAGGACGTGGAGTGGGCCCTTGACGCCGACCTGCCCGGAGACCAGGCCGTGACCCTCCTCCAGGCCCGGCCGGAGACGGTCTGGAGCCGCAAGGCGGCGACGCCCGTCGCCGCCGCCGGCGACCCGATGGCCAGCATCGTCGCCACCCTGCTGTCGCCGCTGCATACCCGTGGAAGCTCGGACACGCCCGGGCCGTGACCCGGGCCTCGACGGAAAGGACAGGGCCATGGCGGACCGGTTCCCCAGCCCCTTCGAGATCCAGACCCCCGCGGGGGCCGAGGGGTGGCAGGAGCTGTACACCTACTCGCTGCCGTTCTCGACCGACCGGCGCGAGTACGAGGACTCGATGTTCTGGTTCCAGGACGGGGTCCACTGGCCGGAGGTCCTGAGCCCCTGGGACGCCACCTTCTTCGAGTTCGCCCTGGCCTCGCTGTCGCAGTACAACACCCGCCACTACCTGATCCCGCCCGCCCTCGGGGTCGACTTCCGGGTGCTCAACGGCTACGCGTACCTGTCCCCGGTCGGGGTCGCCGACCCGGCCGAGATCGAGGCCCGGGTCCCCCAGTTCCTGGAGCGGGCCGGGTTCTACTTCCAGAACTGGGCGTCGCTGTACGAGCAGTGGATGGGCAAGATCCGCAGCCTGATCGGCGAGATGGAGGCGCTCAGCTTCGAGCCCCTGCCCGACGCCGAGGACCTGGCCGTGGTGACCGAGGGCCGGGGCATGGGCTCCGGCTTCGAGCTCCAGCGCCAGTACCACAGGCTGGTCGACCTGGCCCTGCAGCTGTGGCAGTACCACTTCGAGTTCCTCAACCTCGGCTACGCCGCCTACCTCGACTTCTTCGGCTTCTGCAAGCAGGCCTTCCCGAGCATCCCCGACCTGGCCATCGCCAAGATGGTCGCCGGGGTCGAGGTCGACCTGTTCCAGCCCGACGAGGAGCTGAAGAAGCTGGCTCGCCTGGCCGTCGCCAGTCGGGTCGACGGCGCCTTCGACCAGCCGTCAGCCGCGGCGGTGATAGAGGGCCTGCGGGCCAGCGAGGACGGGCGGGCGTGGCTGTCCCAGTGGGAGGCGTCGGCCCAGCCGTGGTTCAACTTCTCGGCCGGGAGCGGCTTCTACCACACCGACGAGGTGTGGCTGGAGCACCTGGAGATCCCGTTCGGGTTCGTGCGCGACTACATCGCCAAGCTGCGCGAGGGAGTCGACATCAGCCGGCCCATCGAGGCCATCCGGGCCGAGCGCGACCGGATCGTGGCCGAGTACGGCGAGCTGCTGGCCACCGACGAGGACCGAGCCGCCTTCGAGCAGAAGCTCAGCCTGGCCCGGGTGGTGTTCCCCTACGTCGAGAACCACAACTTCTACGTCGAGCACTGGAGCCACTCGGTGCTGTGGCGCAAGATGCGCCAGCTCGGCGGCGTCCTGGCCAAGGAGGGCTTCTTCGGAGCTGATGACGACATCTTCCTGCTCAAGCGGGACGAGGTCCCCGAGGCGCTGTGGGACTACTACAGCGCCTGGGCGGTCGGCACCCAGCCGCGGGGCCCGGCCTACTGGGGCCGGGAGCTGGAGCGGCGCCGGGGCATCCTGACCGCGCTGCGGTCCTGGTCGCCCCCGCCCGCCCTGGGCCGGCCACCCGAGGTCGTGACCGAGCCGTTCACCATCATGCTCTGGGGCATCACCGGCGAGAGCGTCAAGCAGTGGCTGGGGGCCGACGACGGTGCCGGCGACGGCACCCTCAAGGGCTTCGCCGCCTCCCCGGGGGTGGCCGAGGGACCGGCCCGGGTGATCTTCTCGGCCGACCAGATCGGCGAGATCCAGGCGGGCGAGATCCTGGTCGCCCCCCTCACCGCGCCCAGCTGGGCGCCCATCTTCGGCAAGATCGGGGCCACCGTCACCGACGTCGGCGGGATGATGGCCCATGCCGCCATCGTCTGCCGCGAGTACGGGCTGCCGGCGGTGACCGGCACCGCCTTCGGGACCAAGACGATCAAGACCGGCCAGCGCATCCGCGTGGACGGCAACCAGGGCACCGTCACCATCCTGGAACCGTAAGGAGGCCGTTGCATGCTGACCGCCGAGCAGAACGCCGAGCTGACCCGGGTCGGGCCGGGGACGCCCATGGGCGAGCTCCTGCGTCGCTACTGGTACCCGCTGGCCTTCACCCGCCAGCTCGAGGAGTTCCCGGTGAAGCGGGTGCGGCTGCTCGGCGAGGACTGGGCCCTGTACAAGACCACGGACGGGTCCTACGGGGTGGTCGAGGAGCACTGCCCCCACCGGCGGGCGTCGCTGGTCTACGGGGTGGTCGAGGCCGAGGGGCTGCGCTGCGGCTACCACGGCTGGCTGTTCGGCCGCGACGGGACCTGCCTGGACCAGCCGGCCGAGCTCGACAAGACCACGTTCAAGGACCGGGTCCGGGCCAGGGCCGGCCGGGCCCAGGAGCTGGGCGGCATGGTCTGGGTGTACGTGGGCCCGGAGCCGGCGCCGCTGCTGCCCCGCTACGACGTGTACGTGATGGACGGGGTGCGCGACTTCGGCCATGCCCTGCTGCCCTGCAACTGGCTGCAGATCATGGAGAACGCCGTCGACCCCCACCATGTCGAGTGGCTCCACGGCCGCTACTTCGAGTTCCTGGGCAACCGGATGGGGTTCGAGGCCCCCAAGTCGTTCCAGCGCCGCCACGTCAAGGTGGCCTTCGACGAGTTCGACCACGGCATCATCAAGCGGCGGCTGCTGGAGGGCCACAGCGAGGACGACGACGACTGGGCCATCGGCCACCCGATGGTGTTCCCCTACTGCATGCGGGTCGGGGGCGCCGGCATCGAGCAGATGCAGATCCGGGTGCCGGTCGACGACACCACCACCTGGTTCGTGCTCTACACCGTCCACGCCCCCGAAGGGGCGCCGGCGCCGTCCCAGGCCGCCATCCCCGACTACGAGCTGCCCTGGCGCGACGAGCAGGGCAACCACATCGTCGACTACGTCGAGGGCCAGGACATCATGGCCTGGGTCACCCAGGGCCCGATCACCGACCGGACGGTCGAGCACCTCGGCAAGTCGGACGTGGGCATCGCCATGCTCCGCAAGCAGTTCAAGCAGCAGCTGGCCGCGGTGGCCGCCGGCCGCGACCCGATCGCTGTGGTCCGCGCCCCGGCGGCCAACGACCGGATCGACCTGCCCTGCGAGAAGAACAAGTTCGGCGCCGGGGCCGACTTCGCCCTCCAATGGATGAACCTCGGCTTCACCCGCTACTCGCCCCAGCTCCAGGACCTGCTGCGCCTCCACAGCGAGGCGGCCGAGGCCCGGGCCAATGCCTGACGCGGGGGTGCTGCCCGAGGACCCGCACCCGCTGCCGCCGCCGACGGCCACCTTCGCCCGCGACGCCGAGCGCCACCTGCTCGACGCCCCCCGGCACTGCCCCCGCTGCGGCGCCGCCATCGCCGGCCGGGACGGCCTGGTGGTCGAGTACTGGGCCGCCGACGACCGGGTCTTCTACTGCTGGTGCCGCTCCTGCGACTGGACCGGCACCGTGGTCCAGGTCGACCGGCACATCGGCCACGAGGCGGCCGACTAGCTCACGGGTCGACCGTGGTCCGCCGGTCGGGGCTGGCCTCGGGGTCGAGCACCCAGTGCC
This sequence comes from Actinomycetes bacterium, assembly GCA_030152105.1. The sequence goes on along the minus strand of JASLIH010000060.1, from coordinate 1,295 downwards.
GGGTGACGCGGGCGCGGTAGAGGCGGTAGGGGGCGGGGGCGGCAACGTCCTCGGGTGCGACGGCGCGGGCCCCGGCGTGCCCGCCCGCCTCGCCGGGGTAGACGGCGAGGGCGTGGGCCAGGTCGGCCTCGGGCACCTCGGCGGCCGTGGCCGCCATGTAGACGGCCTGGCCGCTGCCGACGGGCGTGCGGGAGTCGAACACGACGATGCTGAGCTCGGGGCGGGCGGCCAGATTCCGGGAGTGGGTCGCCTCCGGCGAGGACATCCAGTAGAGGTCGCGGTAGCGGTCGGCGGCGAAGAACACCGGCGACACCCAGGGGTGGCCGTCGGCGTCGGCCGTCCCCAGGGTCATGTAGCGGTTGCCGTCCAGGATGTCCCTGGCCACGGCGTCCAGGTCGGGCTGCTGGGCGTCGGTCATGGCATCCTCCGGAGTCGGCGCCGGACCCGGTCGAAGGACCCGGCCGGGTCGGTGATGTCGAACCGGACCCCGGGCATGCCGGCGGCGGCGGCCCCGGCCACGTTGGCCGGGTCGTCGTCGACGAACACGATCGCCGCCGGGTCCAGGCCCATGGCCACCGCGGCCTGCCCGTAGGCCCGGGGGTCGGGCTTGGCCAGGCCGGTCTCGCTCTCGTCCAGGAGCACGTCGAAGGAGCTGAGGAAGTCGCTGCGCGCGACCAGCTCCCGGCTCAGGAAGGCGACCAGCTTGCTGGTGAGCAGGCCGGTCCGCAGCCCGGCGGCGCGGGCGTCGGCGACCAGGGCGCGACCCTCGGGCCGCACGGCCAGCCCGTCCGGGGTCTCGAACAGCAGCCGGGTCACCTCCGGCCAGCTCGGCGACGTGCCCAGCAGCCGGCCGATCCCGGCCGCCCGCCGGTCGAAGTACTCCCGGGAGGTCAGTTCGCCGGCCTGGAGCGCGCGCCACAGGGGGTCGGTGGCCGGCTCCAGCGGGCCCCGCCAGGGCAGCGTCCCGGGCGGCCACCCGTGGCGGGCCTCGAAGTCCTCCACCAGCTCCCAGGGGGTGGGGAGCAGGACCCCGCCCACGTCGAGGAGGACTCCCTTGGCGTCAGCGTCCACCGGTCGCCTCCTCGGCTGGGTCGGGTGCCGCCACCGTAACAGCCTCGGCCGGGGGGTCGCCGTGGCGGCCCTGTCGTACCCTTTGGCGGTGCACTACGAGACCGTGGCCGCCGCCTACCGCGACCTGGAGCGGCTCAGCAGCCGGCTGGCCCTGATCGACCGGCTGGCCGAGCTGCTGCGCCAGACGCCCGACGGGGTGCTGCCCCGGGTCGCCTACCTGTGCC
>JASLIH010000639.1 GCA_030152105.1 Actinomycetes bacterium | reverse complement strand
GACCGATGGTGGGTCCGGCCCCTGCCGTACTCCGGGCCTGCTCGGGCGGTGAGGTGACGCGACGCGCGCCATGATGCACCGACCGGTGGCCGGCAACGCTCCTGCTGCCTCGGACTCTGCTCAGACAAGCGAGCGACTGGTGGCTAGGGGAGGATGTCCCGACCGCCGTGGAACTTTGGTGGCGGCCCGAGGGTGATCAGGCGGCGGCATCCTCCTTGGTGGGTGTGACAGCGGCGACCGCGGCGTCGAGCGCGACCCGCAGCGCGGGCAGGTGCAGGTAGCCGTTGACGCGGCGGAACTGCTGGCGAGCCTGGTCCATCCCGGCAGCGACCCAGCGCAGCACCATCTGGCCGTCCTGCCAGCGCTTGACGTTGACGGCGTGGTCGCGGCAGATCGAGATCATCGACTCGATGCTGTTCGTCGACCTGAGCGTGCGGGCGAGTGTGGGTGGCACGCCGAGCCGGCCGATCGTCAGGGTCTCGGCCAGGCCTTCGCGCAAGGACGCGGCGGCGCCTGGGTGGGAGCGGTCCAGCTCGCGGGCCAGGGTCTCAAGCTCGGCCTGGGCGAGCAGTGGGTCGGCGTGGTGATAGGCACGGCGCATCTTCTTGGCCACGGTCGAGGCAACCGCCTCGGGTAGCCGGTCGGTGACATTCCGCAGCTTGTGCAGCTGGCAGCGTTGGATGACCGGGTGGTCGAACACGTCGGTGACGGCGCGACGCAGCGCCTTGGCGCCGTCGATGACGACCAGGATCGGCCGGGTTGTATCCAGCCCCCGGTCCCGCAAGCCAGCCAGCAGGTCGCGGACCACCGTGGCGTTCTCGGTGGCGCCCTCGGCCAGGCCAAGGGGGACCTTGGCGCCGTCCAGAGTGATCCCGAGCGCGACCACACAGCAGCGCTCGGCCACCCGCACGCCATCGACCATCAGCGCGACCAGGTCCAGGCCGGACAGGTCGGCGGCCAGCAGCTCGGCCAGCGCCCGCTCGGTCGCGGCCACGAACCGGCGCGAGACCGCCGACTTCGACGTGCCCGTGGCTGTCTGCTCTACCGCTGCGCCCACGGGCTCGAGCCCCGCCTGGTAGCGGCGGGTGGACAGCTTGGCCAGCATCCGCTCCAACGCCAGCTGGTCCAGCAACTCGGTGGGGGCGAACGCCTCCCAGGCCGGCAGGGACACCTCGGCAGTGCCATCGACGGTGCGGACCCGCGGACGGTCGACCCGCACCCGGCGGCCACCCAGGGTGACCTTGCCAGGCTGGGTACCGTGGCGGACCGCGGCCCGGTCGGGCTGGTGACGGCCCTTGGGGCCGACCAGCCGCTCGACGTCAGCGGCCAGTAGCTCGCCGAGCACTCCGATCCCGGTGCCGACGGCGAGGGCGAGCAGGCCCTCCCGGGCGGCGCCGGCCAGCTCGGCCAGGGCGATCGTGACCCGCTCGGGCAGCACCAGCTCGGGTCGGGCGGGCAGAGTCGGCTGCGTATGCTTGGGCATGTGGCGGTCCCCTTCTGGTCGAGCAGCTTGGTCGTTGCCCGACACCTACCACACGGCAGGCATCAGGCGGGGACCGCCACCTCAAGTTCTACGAAGCCCGGGACAACCTCCGCGGCGCTTGTGCTGCTAGCCACACGCTACCCGGTTTCCCAGAGGCAACCGCGGAGCCAACACGCACCCGGCTGCGCGCCGGGATCACGCAAAGGGGATGGGCGATGAGGCGACAGCGCACCACTGGGGTGCTGGCTGTTCTGGGAGCGTTGCTCGTGGTGGTGCTCGGCGCCACCGCCGCGGCGGCCCAGGCTCAGGCGCCTCCGGCGCCAGAGGAACTCAACCCGCCGCCTCCGGACTTCCTCGTCTGCAAGCCGCTCGGTGCCGGCACGATCTGCACCGGGTCCCAGCAGGAGGTCAAGGTAGCGGAGCCCCAGCCCGAGCTCGTCTGCGGCTCCGGCCCCGACGCGTTTGTCATCCACGACAACGGGGTCGCCGATCAACGTGTGACCCGCTGGTACAACGCGGACGGCGACCTCACCAAGCGCGTCATCCACGACAGCTGGAGTTCCGCGTTCTGGAGCAATCCGCTCACCGGCAACACGGTCCCCTATACCCAGACCGACAAGATCACGACCGTGCTCGCTGTACCCGGCGACTTCGACTCGGCCACCGAGACGATCGTGGGCGAGAACATCTACACCGACCCCGTGACCCACAAGAAGGTTCTGGCCAGCACCGGACGTGTGGTGTTCGGAGCCGACGGCTCGCTTGACTTCCGCGCGGGCCAGCAGCCGTTCCTCGACGCGTTCGTCGATGGGGACATGTCGGTGTTCGATGCCGTCTGCGCGGCGCTCGCGTAGGCAGCAGCGCGCAACCGTGGGACGATGGCGCCGTGGCCTGGACCGTTCTCATCGTCGATGACCACGCCGGGTTCCGGGCCAGCGCGCGAGCGCTGCTCGAGGCCGACGGGTTCGACGTCATCGGCGAGGCAGCCGACGGCGAGTCGGCGGTCGAGCAGGCGCGGCGCCTTCACCCACAGGTCGTTTTGCTGGACATCCAGCTGCCCGGGATCGACGGCTTCGCGGTGGCCGAGCGGCTGGCCGCGGAGCCGCCCGCTCCTGCGGTTGTGC
>JASLIH010000633.1 GCA_030152105.1 Actinomycetes bacterium | reverse complement strand
CCATCTTCCTGACCTTCCCCCTGGTCGTCGGGTACATGGAGCACAAGGTGATGGCCCACATGCAGGCCAGGCTCGGCCCGATGGAGGCCGGCCGCTTCCACGGCGTGCTCCAGCTGGTGGCCGACGGGATCAAGTTCGTCCAGAAGGAGTCGATCATCCCGCGGGCGGCCGACAAGTGGGTGTTCGCCCTCGCCCCGGCGGTCGCCCTGATCCCGGCCATCCTGGTCTTCGGCTTCATCCCCTACGGCCCCGACCTGGTCCCGATCCGCTCCGACGTCGGGCTGTTCGTCACCCTGGCCCTTTCCAGCGTGAGCGTCATCGGGGTGCTGATGGCCGCCTGGTCCAGCGCCAACAAGTACTCGCTGATGGGCGGGATCCGGGCCGCCGCCCAGCTGATCGCCTACGAGCTGCCGCTGGTCCTGGCCGCGGCCGCCGTGGCCATGCAGGCCGGGTCGGCCGACCTGGCCGTGATCGTGGAGCGTCAGGGCTGGTGGGGCTACATCGTGGGGCCGCTGGTGATCGGGTTCTTCGTCTACGGCACCGCCGCGCTGGCCGAGCTGACCCGGCCGCCGTTCGACATGCCGGTGGCCGACTCCGAGCTGGTCTTCGGCCACATCACCGAGTACAGCGGGCTGCGGTTCGCGTTCTTCCTGCTCACCGAGTACGCGGGGATCGTGTCGCAGGCGGCCATCGCCGCCACCCTGTTCCTCGGGGGCTGGAAGGGGCCGTTCCTGGACGGGCCGTGGTGGCTGGCGGCCAAGGTGCTGGCCCTGTCGTTCGTGGTCATCTGGGCCCGTTCCACCTACCCGCGGCTGCGCGAGGACCAGCTCCAGTCGTTCGCCTGGCTGCGGCTGGTGCCGGTGTCGCTGGCCCTGCTCCTGGTGGTCGGGTTCCTCAAGGTGTACGAGGTGGGGATCTAGATGCCGGCGCTCAAGGGAGTCGGGCTGCTCAAGGGGCTCGGCGTCACCTTCAAGACGATGACCAGGCCCGCCGCGACCCGGCAGTACCCGCACGTCAAGCCGGACCTGCCCGCCCGCACCAGGGGGGTGATCGCGCTCATCGAGGAGAACTGCACCGTGTGCATGCTCTGCGCGCGCGAGTGCCCGGACTGGTGCATCTACATCGACTCCCACAAGGAGCAGGTCGCGCCCAAGGAGGGCGGCCGGGCCCGGACCCGCAACATCCTGGACCGGTTCGCGATCGACTTCGCCCTCTGCATGTACTGCGGCATCTGCGTGGAGGTGTGCCCCTTCGACGCGCTCCACTGGAGCCCGGAGTTCGAGTACGCCACCTCCCAGGTCGAGCAGCTCACCCACGAGATGGACACGCTGCGCACCTGGGCCTACACGGTGCCAGCCCCCGACCCGCTGGAGGAGGGCGCGGTCGAGCCCAAGGAGGTCGAGTCCGCCCGCAAGGCCAGGCAGGCCGTCGCCGCCAAGGCCGCCGCCGCCGCCGAGGAGGCGCGCGCCGCCGCCCCGGCTCCGGCAGCGGCGGGCCCGGCTGTGGACAACCGCGGGCAGGCTCCTTCCGGTTCGGCTACGCTCCCCCACCGGGGGACCGAGCCCGGAGCCGGAGCGGTCGAGGCCGCCCCCGCGCCGCCCGCCCCGGCTGCCGCCCGCCCGGCCGACGTCGAGGTCGAGCCGGGCATCGACCAGGCCACCTACGACCGCCTGCTGGCCGCCGGCGAGCCCGACCGCACCGCCAGGGCCAAGGCCAAGGCCGCCTACATGCGCCGGGCCAAGGCCGAGGCCCGCGCCGCCCAGGCGGCCGCCACGTCCGCGGAGCCGGCGTCGGTGGAGACGCCGGCGGCGGCGGTCAGCGCGCCCGAGACCGCTCCGGCGGCACCGTCGGCAGCCGGGACCCCGGAGGCGGGGGAGCCGGCGGCGGATGCCCGCGACCCGGAGGCGCGTTCGCCCGAGGGCGAGCCGACCGCCGCGGCCACGGCCGTGGACGTGGCCCCGGGCGCGGCCACCGCCCAGGCCGACGCCGAGCACCTGGAGATCGAGGTCGACCAGGAGACCTACGACCGGCTGATCGAGGCCGGCGAGCCCGAGCGCACCGCCAGGGCCAAGGCCAAGGCCGCCTACGCCCGCAAGCTCCGCGCCGCCCAGCGGGGCCAGGGCGGGGGCGGGACCTCGTGACCGGCCAGGAGGTCGCCTTCCTCATCCTGGCCGTGATCGGCGGCCTGGCCGGGCTGCTGGTCGTCACCAGCCGCAACATCGTCCACGCGGCCCTGTGGCTGGTCGTCGCCCTGGCCAGCGTGGCCGGGGTCTACCTGCTCCTGGCGGCCCCGTTCGTGGCCTTCGTGCAGGTCATCATCTACGTGGGCGCGATCGTGGTCCTGATCCTGTTCGGCATCATGCTGACCAGGGCCCCGGTCGGCCGCCGGGTGCTCGACAACACCCTGCGGGCCCGGGTCGGCGCCTTCGTGGTCGGCGCCGGCGTGTTCGTCATGCTGACGGTCTTCCTGGCCGGCGCGTTCGGCGACGCGCGCATCGCCACCCAGGCCGCCACCGCCACCGCCGCCCTTGGCGAATCGCTGTTCCGGAACTACGTGCTGCCCTTCGAGGCGGTCAGCCTGCTGCTGCTGGCCGCCCTGATCGGCGCCATCGTCCTCAGCCGCCGCGACTGACAACCGAGGAGAGCCAGCAATGCCGCTGATGTACCCGCTGGTGTTCGCCGCCTTCCTGTTCAGCGCCGGGGTGTACGGCGTGCTGGCCCGCCGCAACGCGGTGATGGTGCTGATGAGCATCGAGCTGATGCTGAACGCGGTCAACGTCAACCTGGTCGCCTTCAACGCCTACCTGCGCGACCAGCTCGTCTCCGGCCAGGTGTTCGCGCTGTTCGTGATCGCCGTGGCCGCCGCCGAGGTCGGCATCGGCCTGGCCATCGTGCTGCTGATCTTCCGCAACCGGGAGACGGTCAACATCGACGAGGTCGACCTGCTGCGCTGGTGACCTGAGAGGAGAGCGTAGGTGGAGAAGCTGGCCTGGCTCGTGCCCGCCCTGCCCCTGGTGGCCTGGGCGGTCCTGCTGCTGCTGGGCAAGCGCCTCCCCGGCGGGGGAGCGGCGGTCGGCATCCTCGCCGTCGCCATCGGCTGGGTGATCAGCCTGGCCATCCTGTTCGGGGTGATCGGCGGAGCCGACCCCTACCACGTCAGCGTCGAGTGGGCGCCGATCGGAGCCTCGTTCGACATCCCCCTGGGCATGACCGTCGACGGGCTGGCCGCGGTCATGATGGTGGTCGTCACCACCATCTCCCTGTTCGTCCAGATCTACTCGATCTCCTACATGCGCGGCGACGAGCGCTACACCCTGTTCTTCGCCAACCTGTCGCTGTTCACCGCCGGCATGCTGATCGTCGTCCTGGCCGACAACCTCCTGCTGCTGCTGTTCGGCTGGGAGATCATGGGCATCTGCTCCTACTTCCTGATCGGCCACTACTGGGAGGACGTGGCCAACGCCAGGGCCGCGGTCAAGGCGTTCCTGACCACCAGGGTCGGCGACCTCGGCTTCATGGCCGGGATCTTCGTGTTCGCCTGGGCGGCCCGCAGCTTCGAGATCGACCGGATCATCGAGGGTGTCACGACCGGCGAGATCTCCAGCGCCACCGTCACCCTGGGCGCGGCCCTGCTCTTCTGCGGCGCCATCGGCAAGTCGGGCCAGTTCCCGCTCCACACCTGGCTCCCCGACGCCATGGCCGGCCCCACCCCCGTCTCGGCCCTGATCCACGCCGCCACCATGGTCGCGGCCGGGGTGTTCCTGGTCGCCCGCATGTACCCGGTGTTCGAGGCCTCGGGGTCGGTGCTGAACGAGATCGGCATCCTGGCCAGCATCACCATGCTGATCGCGGCCCTGCTGGCCCTGGTCCAGGACGACATCAAGCGGGTGCTGGCCTACTCGACCATCTCCCAGCTGGCCTACATGATGGCCGCCCTGAGCGTCGGCGGGTACTCGGCCGGGATCTTCCACCTGTTCACCCACGCCTTCTTCAAGGCCCTGCTGTTCCTGGCCGCCGGGGCGATCATCCACACCGTCCACTCCAACAACATGAGCGAGATGGGCGGGCTGGCCAGGGCCATGCCCGTCACCTTCGTGACCTTCCTGGTCGGCGCCCTGGCCCTGACCGGGATCGCCCCCCTGGCCGGGTTCTGGTCCAAGGACGAGATCCTCACCGACGCCTGGAACGCCGGCTTCGGCGGCGCCGGCGAGGCGGCGACCAGCCAGACCGTGGCCCAGATCGTGTTCGTCACCGGCATGGTCACGGCCTTTCTGACCGCGCTGTACGTCGGCCGGATGCTGTGGCTGACCTTCGGGGCCGCCTACCGCGGCCAGGGCCACCCCCACGAGGCCGACGCGGCCATGCTGTTCCCGCTGGTCGTGCTGGCCGTCGGGGCCGCCCTGGCCGGGTTCGTGGGCCTCGGCGACAACTCGATCGCCACCTGGATCCAGACCGAGTCCCTGCCCGCTCACGGCCCGGTGCCCCTCAACGTCGGCCTGATCGTGGCCACCACCGTGGTCGCCCTGGCCGGGCTGGCCGTCGGGACCGCCCTGTACCGGCGCGGCCTGCCCGAGCACGAGTACCTGGAGCGGCTCCCGCTGCTCTGGAAGACCCTGCAGCGCAAGTACTTCCTCGACGACCTGTACGAGCAGGGCATCGTCCGGGCCGTGGTCGGCGCCCTGGCCCCGGCCACCTACTGGTTCGACCAGCGGGTGATCGACGGGGTGGTCAACGGGGCGGGGCTGGGGACACGACGTCTCGCCCGCGGGCTGCGCTATGTACAGTCCGGGCAGGCCCAGTGGTACGCGGCCGCGCTGTTCATCGGCGTGATCGGCCTGGCCGTCCTGGTGACCCAGGTGATCGGCAGCTAGCCGGAAGGAGGAGCGCTCGGCGTGGACTGGTTCGACGACTCGGCCCTGACCCTGGCCGTGTTCCTGCCTCTTCTCGGCGCGGTCGCGGTGGCCGTGCTCCCGAGGGAGCGGGACGGCCTGGTCAGGGGGACGGCGCTCGGCTTCAGCGCGCTCGCCCTGCTGGCCGGGGTGGGCATGCTGGCCCGCTTCGACTACGGGGCCGGGGCGGCCATGCAGTTCGAGGTCGCCCGGAGCTGGATCCCCTCGATCGGGGCCGGCTACCACGTCGGCGTCGACGGCATCGCCCTGCCCCTGCTGGTGCTGTCGCTGCTGCTCAGCCTGTTGTGCGTGATCTACTCGTTCCGGTTCCTGCCCGAGCCCCGCAACCCCAAGGCGTTCCTGGCGCTGCTGCTGCTGCTCGAGACGGGCATGAACGGCACCTTCGTGGCCCTCGACCTGGTGCTGTTCTTCGTCTTCTGGGAGACGGTGCTCATCCCCATGTACTTCATGATCGCCGTCTGGGGCGGGGCCAGGCGCGAGTATGCCTCGATCAAGTTCATCCTCTACACCCTGATCGGGTCGGTGGTCATGCTGCTGGGCTTCCTCGCCCTGTGGCTGCGCTCCAGCCCCGAGGCGGCCGGCCGCACCTTCGACATCCTGGCCCTGCAGGAGCTGGGGGCGGCCCGCTTCGGCGGCACCTTCGGCACGATCGTGTTCGCCGCCGTCGCCCTCGGCTTCGCCGTCAAGGTGCCGGTGTGGCCGTTCCACACCTGGCTGCCCGACGCCCACACCGAGGCCCCGACCGTCGGCTCGGTCCTGCTGGCCGGGATCCTGCTCAAGATGGGGACCTACGGGTTCGTGCGCATCGCCCTGCCGGTCCTGCCCGAGGCCGCCCGGACCTGGGCCCCGGTGCTCGGCGTGCTCGGCGCCATCGCCATCATCTACGGCGCCCTGTGCTGCCTGGCCCAGCGGGACGTCAAGCGCCTCATCGCCTACTCGTCGGTCGGCCACATGGGCTTCGTGATGCTGGGCATCGCCACCCTCACCCCGACCGGGATCAACGCCGCCGTGTTCGGCATGGTCGCCCACGGCGTCATCACCGGCATGCTCTTCTTCCTCGCCGGGTCCATGCACGAGCGCTACCACACCCGCGACATCGTCGAGCTGGGCGGCGGCATGGCCACCCTGATGCCCCGTCTGGCCGGGGTGTTCACCCTGGCCTGCATCGCCTCCCTGGGCCTGCCCGGGCTGGCCGGCTTCTGGGGGGAGATCCTGGCCCTGCTGGCCGCCTGGAACCCGGCCCCGGGGTTGTCGGTGCCGCTGTTCCGCACCCTGGCCTCGGTCGGCCTGGTGGGCACGCTGCTGACGGCCGGCTACTTCCTCTGGCTCATCCAGCGGGTCAACCTGGGCCGGGTCCCCGACCGCTGGGGCGGCAAGGCCCTCGGCGACCTGGCCCCGCTCGAGGTCGCCGCCTGGTCGCCCCTGATCGTGCTCATGGTGGCCCTCGGGTTCGCCCCCGGCCTCATCCTGTGGCTGACCAACCCGTCGGTCACCGGGTGGTTCACCGAACTGTTCGCCCTGGCGAGAACCTGACGTGTCGAGGAGACCCTGACCGTGCCCATCGACTTCCACGCCATCCTTCCCGAGCTGGTCCTGGCCGGCACCGCCCTGCTGGTGCTGGTGGTGGACCTGTTCGTGGAGCGGGCCAAGGTGGTCGCCAGCTGGCTGTCGATCGCCGGCACCGTGGTCGCCGGGATCGCCCTGGCCAGCCTGGTCGGCGGGGGCACCCGCAGCACCTTCGGCGGGTCGTTCGTGGTCGACAACTACGCCCTGCTGTTCAAGGGGCTGTTCCTGGGCTCGCTGCTGCTCGTCCTGCTGATGAGCCAGCGCTATGTCGACGCCGGCACCTCCTACCAGGGCGAGTTCTACTTCCTGGTCCTGTCCAGCTTCGTCGGCATGCTGCTGATGCCGTCCTCGCGAGATCTCCTCATGCTGTTCCTGTCGCTCGAGATCGTCTCGGCCACCGGCTTCATCGCCGCCGGGTTCCGCAAGGGCGACGCCCGCGGCAACGAGGGCGCGCTCAAGTTCCTGCTCATCGGCGTGCTCTCCACCGCCGTGATGCTGTTCGGCATGAGCCTGGTCTACGGCTTCACCGGCTCCCTCCAGCTCGGCCCCATCGCCGACCGCCTCGCCCAGCTGGGCGACGAGCCGGCCGCGGTGATGGCCGTGTTCCTGGTCATCACCGGGTTCGCCTTCAAGGTGTCGGCGGCCCCGTTCCACTTCTGGGCCCCCGACACCTACGAGGGCTCCCCGGTCCCGGTGGCCGCCTACCTGTCGGTCGCCTCCAAGGCGGCAGGGTTCGCCGGCCTCCTCCAGGTGACGTTCGTGGCCTTCCCGTCCTACGCCCGCTACTGGGCCCCGGCCTTCGCCGTCCTGGCCGCCTTCACCATGCTGCTCGGCAACGTGATCGCCCTGGCCCAGACCAACATCGTCCGCCTGCTCGCCTACTCCTCGGTCGCCCAGGCCGGCTACATGCTGGTCCCGTTCGCGGCCGGTTCCTCGGCCAACCCGGCCGTCCGCGAGGAGGCCTTCCAGGCCGTGCTCGTCTACCTGCTGATCTACGCCTTCACCAATCTGGGCGCGTTCGCCGTCGTCACCCTGGTCAGCCAGCGCCAGCCGGCCAACCTGATCAGCGACTACGCCGGGCTGGCGCGCCGCGCCCCGGCCCTCGGCGTCGCCATGACCGCCTTCCTGTTCTCGCTGGCCGGCATCCCCCCGGCCGCTGGCTGGTACGCCAAGTTCGTCATCTTCAAGTCGGCCATCAACGGCGACACCGTGACCCTCCAGCTGCTGGTCGTCTTCATGGCCGTCATGACCGTTGTCGCCCTCTTCTACTACGCCGGCATCGCCCGCAGCCTCTGGCTCGGCACCCAACCCGAAGGCACCCCGGAACCGGCCGCCCCCCGGGTCTCCCCGACCCTCGGCACCGCCATCGCCATCTCGGCCGCCGGCGTCCTGGTCCTCGGCATCCTCCCCAACCTCCTGGTCCAGTACGCCCCGGTGTCCACCCTGGTCGCGGGTCCCTAACGCCGTACACCTCATGGTGTATGATGGTGTCATGGGCCGGACGAACATTGACATCGACGACGAGCTGATCGAGCGGGTGATGCGTCGCTACCAGCTGCCGAGCAAGCGGGCCGCGGTCGAGCTCGCCCTCCGCCGTCTGGCCGGCGAGCCGATGAGCCATGACGAAGCCCTCTCCATGGAGGGCACCGGCTGGAGTGGCGACCTGGACGCCATGCGCGAGCCCGACGCGACCGCCTGGCCGAGCGACGCGACCGCCGGGTCGTGATCCTGGCCGACACCTCGGCCTGGGTCGAGTACCTGCGCGCCACCGGCAGCCCGGCCCATCTGCGCCTGCGGGAGTTGATCGCCGGCGAGGGTGAGCTGGCCACCACCGAGGTCGTGACGATGGAGCTGCTCGCCGGGGCGGCCACCGCCGAGGAGGTGACGCGGCTGCGCCGGCTGCTCCTGCGCTATCAGCTCCTGCCGGTCGAGGGCCTGGCCGACTACGAGGCCGCCGCCGCCCTCTACCGCCACTGCCGGGCCAGGGGCGGAACCGTGCGCCAGCTGACCGACTGCCTGATCGCCGTCGTCGCCATGCGCCACAAGGCGTCCCTCCTCCACCGCGACCACGACTTCGAGGTCATCGCCAGGCACACCCCGCTCCAGGTCGCGAGCTAGCCGCCGAGCTCGGGCCGGTGTGACCGAGGCGCATGATGGCTGAGGCCAGTCGGACCTGCTGCCCGACCCAGGTCGCGGGCGGCTGGGGCGGCGGCCGACGGAAGTAGCGGTCGCCGCGACTTCGGTATCGTTCCCGGCCGCCAGGGGCGAGCACGGCCCTCGGGGCCGGTACGCTCCCAGGATGAACGCTTCGGCGACGGCCACGCTGGCGACGCGCGGGGTCGGGACCCGGCGCCGCCCGCGCGACTGGGTTGTGGACACGCTGCTGTTCCTGGCCGCGGTGATCTTCGCGTTGCTGGTGATCGGCGGGCGCCTGGAGTCGTCCACGCCGCCGCCGACCTGGCTGTTCACCGCCGACGTGATCGCCGGCGCGGTCGGCTGCGCCGGGCTGTGGCTGCGCCGCCGCTGGCCGGTCGGGCTCGCCCTGGTGCTGGTGGTGCTCTCGACCTTCTCCGAGACGGTGTCCGGGGCCCTGGTGGTGGGGATGCTCACGGTCGCGATCCACCGGCCCCCGCGGACCACGGCGGCCGTCTTCGTCCTGAGCGTGGTGGCCGCGCTCGTGTACGTGGTGCTCCGGCCGGAGCCCGGGATCCCCGCCTGGCTCCTGTTCATGATCGGCCTGGTCGTCCAGAGCGCCGCCGTCGGCTGGGGCCTGTTCATCCACTTCCGCCGCCAGCTGGTGCTGTCCCTGCGCGACCGGGCCAACCGGGCCGAGACCGAGGCCCAGCTACGGGCCGAGCAGGCCCAGCAGCGCGCCCGCGACGAGATCGCCCGGGAGATGCACGACGTCCTCGGCCACCGCCTGTCGCTGCTGAGCGTCCACGCCGGCGCGCTCGAGTTCCGCCCCGACGCCCCCGCCGAGGAGGTCGCCCGCGCCGCCAAGGTGATCCGGGAGAACGCCCACCAGGCGCTCCAGGACCTGCGCGAGGTCATCGGGGTCCTGCGCGCGCCCGTCGGGGAGCTGCCCCAGCCGACCCTCGCCGACGTCCAGCAGCTCGTGGCCGAGTCGGGCCGGGCCGGGATGCGGGTGACCCTGCGCGAGGAGACCAGCGGCCCGGTCCCCGACCTGACCGGCCGCACCGCCTACCGGGTCGTCCAGGAGGCCCTGACCAACGCCCGCAAGCACGCCCCCGGCGCCGAGGTCCGGGTCCACCTGGCCGGGTCGGCCGGCACCGGCCTGAGGGTCGAGGTCCGCAACGACGCCCCTCCGCCAGCGGCCGGCCTGACCGCGGGTCTCGTGCCCGACCCCGGGCTCGCGCGTCCATCCGGGCCCGCGCCCGACCCCGGGGCCGGGCAGGGGCTGGCCGGGCTGGCCGAACGGGTCGCCCTGGCCAGTGGGCGGCTGGAGCACGGGCCCACCGCCGAGGGCGGCTGGTGCCTGTCGGCATGGCTACCCTGGCCGGCATGACCGCGTCCGAGCCGGAGACCGTCGGGGTGCTGGTGGTCGACGACGACCCGCTGGTCCGGGCCGGCCTGGTGATGATGCTCGGCGGCGCCCCCGACGTCCGGGTGGTCGGCGAGGCCGGCGACGGCACCCAGGTCCTGCCCATGGTCGACCGGCACGCGCCCGACGTCGTCCTGATGGACATCCGGATGCCCAACATGGACGGTCTGGCCGCCACCGAGGCCCTGCGCGCCCGCCGCGGCGCGCCCGAGGTCATCATCCTGACCACCTTCGACGCCGACGAGCACGTCCTGCGGGCCCTGCGGGCCGGGGCCGCCGGGTTCGTCCTCAAGGACACCCCGCCGGCCGAGATCGTCGACGCGGTCCGCCGGGTCGCCCAGGGCCTCCCCGTCCTCTCCCCGGCGGTCACCAGGCGCCTGATCGCCCGGGTCGCCGGCTCTGGCCACGACCGCCGCGCCCGGGCCACCGAGCGCCTGGCCCTGCTCAACGACCGCGAGCGCGAGGTGGCCGTCGCCGTCGGCCAGGGCCGCTCCAACGCCGAGATCGGGTCCGTCCTCTACCTCAGCGTCCCCACCGTCAAGACCCACGTCTCGAGCATCCTCACCAAGCTCGACCTCAACAACCGGGTCCAGATCGCCCTCCTGGCCCACGACGCCGGCCTCCTCGACGACCCCGACTGACGGGGCCGCCGGGACCGGGACGCCTCAGGCGCGGCCGGTCGCCGGCTGACGGCGGCCGCTGCGCCAGGCGTCGCTGAGCTTGACCCGGGCACCGGTGCGGAGGATGGCGCCCTCGTAGAGGCGGGCGGCGAGCAGGACCACGGCCACGATCGAGACCAGCATGATGGCCAGGGAGAGGGCGATCTCCCACGGCGCGGCGTTCCCGCCGGCGATCCGTAGCGGCATGATCAGCGGGGCGACCGGGGGAAGGAACGACGACACCTTGGCCAGAGTCGTGTCCCCCCCGCCCGAGACCGAGCTCGAGAAGGCGATGAAGAACGACGCGATCATGAGCAGGTTCAGTGGGGTGGCGGTGTTCTGGAGCTCCTCCTGGCGGGACACGATGGCCCCGGCCACCGCGAACATGCTGGAGTAGAAGGCGTAGCCGAGCAGGAACCAGAGCAGCACCGAGCCGATCGTCCCGGTCGCGTCGGGCGGCAGGGTGATGGTGTTGCTGGCCACGGCCACGGCGAGCCCGATCGCGCCGATGATGCTCAGCTGGATCAGGCCGACCAGGCCGACGCCGATGATCTTGCCGGCCAGCAGCTGGACCGGGCGGACGGCGGCCAGCAGCACCTCGACGACCCGGGTCGACTTCTCCTCGACCACGCCCATGGCGACCGCGAAGCAGTAGCCGATCAGCTGCCCGTACAGCAGGAAGACGGCGACGGTGGCGATCGCCCGCTTGGACCTGACGTCCTCGTCGACCGGCTCCAGGCTGCGTACCGGCAGCGGCGGCGGGGCCAGGGCGGCCTGGATCTCGCCCTGGTCGACGCCGGCGCTCTGGAGGGTCTGCTGGGCTCTGGCCGCCCGGGAGGCGGCCTGCACCAGCAGGCTGAGCTGCTCGTCGGGCTCGGCCTTGGCGACCAGCTCGCGGCCGTCGATCACGGCCAGGTCGAGCTTGCCGTCGCGCACGGCCGCCTCGGCGTCGGCGGCGCTGGCCGGCTGCTGGAGGTTGATCCGGATGCCGGTGGCCTCGGCCTGAGCGGTGAGGACCTGCCCGATTGGCTGGGAGGCGGCGCCGACCAGGCCGACGTCGAACTCCTTCGGGTCGTCGGACCCGAGCAGCTTGGGCACGAAGATGATGGCGAGCAGGATGGCCAGGGTGACCAGGGTCGAGATCAGGAACGAGCGGTCGCGCCGGGTCCGCTCGACCAGCTCGCGCCTGGCCGTCAGCCTGATCCCGTCGAAGGTTCGCATCTGGGACGACATTCTCATTCCTGCACCACCTGCCGGAAGAGCTGGGTCAGGGACGGCTGCACGGCGCTGAACAGGGTGACCCGCCCGGCCGCCCTGGCCGCGTCGAGCACCCGCTGCTCGTCGCCGTCGACGGCCAGCACCACCCGTCCGTTGTGCTTCTCCAGCACCGTCACCCCGTCGAGGCCGTTCGCCCAGTCGGTGGCCGCGTCGGCCACCTCCACCTGGTAGCGGCGCTCGCCGCCGGACGCCCGCAGCTCCTCGACCGGCCCGGCCGCGACCAGGCGGCCGCGGTTGATGATCGCCACCGCCTCGCACAGCCGCTCCACCAGCTCCAGCTGGTGGCTGGAGAAGATCACCGGGATGCCGTCGGCGGCCCGGTCGGCGAGGACCTCGGCCAGCACGTCGACCCCGACCGGGTCGAGACCCGAGAACGGCTCGTCGAGGACCAGGACCTCGGGGTTGTGGACCAGGGCGGCGGCCAGCTGCACCCGCTGCTGGTTGCCGAGCGACAGCTGCTCGACCCGGTCGCCGGCCCGGTCGGCCACGCCCAGCCGCTCGATCCAGTAGCCGGCGGCGCTCGCCGCGTCCTCGGTCGAGAGCCCATGCAGGCGGGCGAAGTACTCGAGCTGGTCGCGGACCCGCATCTTTGGGTACAGGCCGCGCTCCTCGGGCATGTAGCCGAAGCGGCGGCGTGTCTCGGCGTCGACCGGCCGGCCGCGCCAGCGCACCTCTCCCTGGTCCGGCTCCAGCACCCCGAGCACGATCCGCATGGTGGTGGTCTTCCCGGCGCCGTTCGGCCCGACGAACCCGAACATCTGGCCTTCCCGGACAGTGAACGACAGGTCGTCAAGGGCGACGACGTCGCCGTAGCGGCGGGTCAGCCCCTGGAGCTCGAGCACCTTGTCAGCCCTCCTGCTCTTGCCGTCCCCCTCGCCGGGCACCTTACCAGCGGTCCGGAGCGGCGCCGTTGTCCCGCCCCGCCGTCCACCGCAGGTGGCAGGAGCAGCCAACCTGCGTACTTACACTGGCTTGAATTCACGGACGTACACTGAGGGATGTCAGGTCGAGGGGAGTAGCCTTCCGACGCTCCGTCAGCACGCCGCAGCCTGCGCGGCCGGGGCTCGGGCCACATCCTTTGGCGGCGAGACTTCGACCGGACCGGTTCGCCTCGGCCGCAGTCGGGCGCTTTGCAGGCACAGGAGTACAAGCAATGACCGGCAGGAACTACCTGAAGACCACGCTGCTGCTGGCCGGAATGAGCGGACTGCTGCTGGCCATCGGTGCGTTCCTCGGCGGCAACTGGATCACGATCATGCTGGTCGTGGCCATCGTGGTGAACGGCGTGGCCTACTTCTTCTCCGACAAGATCGCCATCCGGGCCGCCAGGGCGGTGCCGGTGACGGCGGCCCAGTTCCCCGAGCTGCACCAGATCGTCAAGGGCCTGGCCGACCGGGCCGGCATCCCCATGCCGCGCCTGTACGTCTCGCCCAGCCCGCAGCCCAACGCCTTCGCCACCGGCCGCAACCCCCAGAACGCGGCGGTCGCCGTGACCCAGGGCATCCTGCCCATCCTGGACCGGCGCGAGCTGGAGGGCGTGCTCGCCCACGAGCTGTCGCACGTGCAGAACCGCGACATCCTGATCTCCTCGGTGGCCGCCACCATCGGCGCCGTGATCACCTGGGTCGCCCACCTGGCCATCTTCATCCCGATGGGCAACGACGACGACGGCGGCAACCCGATCGCGGCCCTGCTGACGTTGATCCTGGCCCCGATCGCGGCCCTGCTGATCCAGATGGCCATCTCACGCAGCCGCGAGTTCGGCGCCGACTCGAGCGGGGCCAAGCTCACCCACGACCCGCGCGCCCTGGCCAGCGCCCTGCGCAAGATCGAGGTCTACTCGCGCGGCACCCCGCCGGCGACCGCCAACCCGTCCACCGCGCACCTGTTCATCTCCAACCCGTTCAAGGGCGGGGCCGGCGTGGGCCGCCTGTTCTCAACCCACCCGAGCACCGCCGAGCGGGTCGAGCGGCTGGAGCACATGGCCTACGACGGCTGAGCCCGAGCCGAGCTCATCCGGGGGGGAGCGTGCCGCTCCCCCCCGAGCCACGTCTGGAGCCGGCCAGGACCGCCCAGACGGCCACCCCGACGCCGAGCACCGCCCCGCCGGCGAGCACCGACGCGGCGGGCAGGCTGGCCGCCAGCACCAGGCAGCCGGCCAGCCCGGCCCCGGCCAGCCAGCGCGGCCTGCGCCGCTGGCGCCCCTCGCTCGTCTCGAGGGTCCAGGCGGCGGCGTTGGTCACCGCGTAGTAGACCAGCACCAGGGTCGAGCTGAAGCCGATCGCGCCGCGCAGGTCGACGGTCAGGAGGGCCAGCGCCACCAGCGCGGCGACGGCCAGCTCGGCCCGGTGGGGGACCCGGTAGCGGGGGTGGACGGTGGCCAGGGCGGCCGGCAGGTCGTGGTTGGCGGCCATGGCGAAGCTGGTGCGGCTGAGCCCCGCCTGGAGCGACAGCAGCACCCCGAGCGAGGCCACCGCCGCGCCTCCCCGGACCACCGGCTCCAGGCCACCCAGGCGCCCGGCTCCGACCGCCTCGGCCAGCGGCGCGGCCGACGCGGCCAGCGCCGCCGGCCCGACCGCCAGCAGGGCGGCGGCGCACACCACCGCATAGACGGCCAGCACGATCCCGAGCGCCAGGGGCACGGCCCGCGGGATGGTGCGGGCCGGGTCGACCACCTCCTCCCCGAGGGTCGCCACCCTGGCGTAGCCGGCGAAGGCGAAGAACAGCAGCCCGGCGGCCTGCAGCACCCCGTAGGCCCCCGCGCCCGGCCCCGGCCCGGTCAGGTTGGCCGGGTCGGCCTGCCCGCCCAGCAGCATCCCGACAACAGCCGCGGCCAGCACCGCCAGCACCACCCCGACCACGACCCGGGTCGCGGCCACCGTCCGGTCCACCCCGAGGTAGTTCGCCACCGTGACCGCGGCCAGCCCGGCCAGCGCCACCGGACGGGCCATCCCGGGCGCGACGTAACTCCCGAGGGTCAGCGCCATGGCCGCGCAGCTGGCCAGCTTCCCCGCGAGGAACGCCCACCCGGCCAGAAACCCCCAGAACGCCCCCAGCCGCCGGCGCCCGTACACATAGGTCCCACCCGACTCCGGGTACACGGCGGCCAGCGCCGCCGACGAGCTGGCGTTCGCATAGGCCACCGCCCCGGCCAGCACCAGCCCGGCCAGCAGCCAGCTCCCCGCGGCCCCAGCCGCCGGCCCCACCGCCGCGAACACCCCAGCCCCCAGCATCGATCCCAGGCCGATCACCACCGCATCGGCCACGCCAAGCCGCCGGTCCAGCCGGTCGGGCCCGGATCCCTGCTGGGGTTGGGACGCCATGGTCACCCGAGCCTACCGCCCGAAACGGGGTGGTGGCGGTCAGGCGGGGTCGACCTCGGACAGGCGGTGGCTGAGGAAGGTCTGCTCGACCGGGTTGGTGGCCAGCTCCAGGGCGCGGCGGTAGGCGGCGGCCGCCTCGGGGGCGCGACCCAGGCGGCGGAGGAGGTCGCCGCGGGCGGCGTGGAGGAGGTGGTAGCTGTCGAGGGTGCCGGAGGCGGCCAGGGTGTCCATCAGGTCGAGGCCGGCGGCCGGGCCCTCGACCATGGCCACCGCGACCGCGCGGTTGAGGGCGACCACCGGGGAGTCGGCCACCGCCATGAGCTGGTCGTACAGGAGGGTGATGCGCCGCCAGTCGGTGGCCTCGGCCGTCGGGGCGACCGCGTGCAGGGCGGCGATGCAGGCCTGGAGCTGGTACGGGCCGGCGGGGCCGCGGCGGATCGCCTGGTCGAGCAGCGTGATGCCCTCGTGGATCTTGGCCCGGTCCCAGCGGCTCCGGTCCTGGTCCTCGAGTAGGACCAGCTCGCCCCCGGGGCCGACCCGCCCCTCGCGACGGGCGTCGTGGAGCAGCAGCAGGGCCAGCAGCCCCAGCGCCTCGCCCTCGTCGGGCATCAGCTCGACCAGGACCCGCCCGAGTCGCACCGCCTCGGCGCACAGCTCGCGGCGGACCAGGGCGTCCCCGGCGCTGGCGGCATAGCCCTCGTTGAAGATCAGGTAGAGGACGGCCAGCACCGACCCGAGCCGCTCCGGCAGCAGATGGTCGGGTGGCACCCGGTAGGGGATGGCGGCGTCTCGGATCTTGCGCTTGGCCCTGACCAGCCGCTGGGCCATGGTCGCCTCTGGGACCATGAAGGCGTGGGCGATCTCAGGCGTCGACAGCCCTCCCAGGGTACGGAGGGTGAGGGCGACCCGGGCCTCGGGCGACAGCGCCGGGTGGCAGCAGGTGAAGATCAGCCGCAGCCGGTCGTCGGCGATGGTCTGCATCTCGGTGTCCTGGCCGCGGGCCGCCTCGAGCAGGGCCAAGGCGGCCCGGCGCTCGGCCAGCCCGCGCTCGCGGCGGAGGCGGTCGAAGGCCTTGTTGCGGGCGGTGGTGATGATCCAGGCCCCGGGCCGGTCGGGGACGCCGGCGCTCGGCCAGTGCTGGATGGCGACCAGGAAGGCCTCCTGGACCGCCTCCTCGGCGAGGTCGAAGTCGCCAAGGACGCGGATGAGGGTGGCCACGGCCTGCCCGGACTCCTCCCGGAACACCCGCTCGACCAGCGCACGGGTCTCCTCGGCCACCCTCACCCCCTGACCACGGGGCCGAACCTCGAGCCCCCCGGACGCCCCGGGGTCCTGCGGCCCCTCAGGACGGCATGTCCATCTCCATGATCGGCCGGACCTCGATCGACCCGCCACGGACGTCGGGGATCCGGACCGCGATCTCGATGGCCTCGTCCAGGTCCTTGGCCTCGACGACGTAGAAGCCGCCGAGCTGCTCCTTGGTCTCGGCGAACGGCCCGTCGGTGCTCAGCGTCTCGCCGTTGCGCACCCGCACGGTGGTGGCGGTGGCCGTCGGCTGCAGGGCCTCGCCGGACCGCATGATGCCGCGGTCGACGACGTCCTTGGTGAAGGCCATGTAGTCCTGGAACTGGGCCTGGGCCTGCTCCTCGCTCTGGCTGGCCCAGTCCTGCTCGCTGGCGTAGATCAGCAGCGCGTAGCGCATGCTCCCTCCCTTGGGATCCAGGGCGGCGCGTCCCGCCGCCCTCTATGCAACCGACGAGCGGCCAGGTCCGGAATCGACACCCCCGCCGGATTCGTCAACGATAGTTCGTGAAGCGGAGCGGCAGGCCCTCGTCCCGCTCCTTGAGCAGGGCGATCGCCTGCTGAAGGTCGTTCTTGCTCTTGCCCGTGACCCGGAGCTGGTCGCCCTGGACCTGGGCCTGCACCTTGAGGCCGGACTGCCGGATGGTCTTGGCCAGCGCCTTGGCCTTGTCCTCCGGGATGCCCTGGAGGAACGAGCACTCCACCCGGTAGTTGCCGCCACCGGCCGGCCGCGGCTCCGAGGAGGTCAGCGCCTTGAGCGACACCGACCGCTTGACCAGCTTGTCCTTGAACACGTCGAGGGCGGCCAGCGCCCGCTGGTCGGTCTTGGAGAGGATCACCACCTCCTCGCCCGACCACGCCAGCGAGGTGCCGGTGTTCTTGAAGTCGAAGCGCTGCGTCAGCTCCTTCCGCGCCTGGTTGACGGCGTTGTCGACCTCCTGGCGGTCGACCTTGGCAACGACGTCGAACGAGGAGTCGGCCACGGCGATCCTCCTTCCTCTCGAACGGCGGTCAAGTATCCGGCGCCGCATACAGCGTCATGCGATCC
>JASLIH010000583.1 GCA_030152105.1 Actinomycetes bacterium | reverse complement strand
GGGATGGCAGATGACCGAGCAGGAGAATGGGGTCAGGAGCAACCGGGTCCTGGTGGCCGGCGGTGTGCTCGCCGGGATCGGGGGCTTGCTGGGGTGCGTCGGCGCCCTGCTCGTCAGCTCAGCGCTCGTCTCGGCGAGCCGGCGCTGGGTGCAACAGCTCGATCCGCCGCCGAGCACGATGGCGAAGGCCAAGTGGCAGCAGGCTCGGGCGGCGACCGCCGCCGGGGCCACAGCATGGCGGAACGGGCCCTCGAGCTAGCCACGGCAGTGGGCTGCCGGGCCTGACCGGCGACCCGGGCTTGCGAGGTCTGTTTTCCGGGGACGCCTGTCGGCGACCGGAGGGACCCATACCATGCCCATCGATCCAGCCCTGCTTTCCAGGAGCATCGCCGCGCTCACCGACCGGGATCCCGAGCGGGACCTGGCGAGCACCCTGGAGCAGGCGGTGCTCGCCGCCAAGCAGCTGTTCATGGTCGACGCGGCCGGGATCATGCTGGCCGACAACGACGGCACGCTGCGCTCGGCCAGCGCCTCCGACCAGCGCGCCCAGGCCCTCGAGGACTCCCAGGAGCGCTTCGCCGCCGGCCCCTGCGCCCAGGCGTTCAGCACCGGCCGGCCGGTGGTGATGCGCGACGCGACCCTTGAGCCGTGCTGGGGAGAGGTCAGGCACGCCTTTGCCGAGGCCCGGATCAGGTCCGGGCTCAGCGTCCCGGTGCGGCTGGGCGCCGGCCTGATCGGCACCTTGGACGTGTACGCGGTCGCTCCCGGCGGCTGGGACGAGACCGAGGTCAACGCGCTCCAGGCCTATGCCGGGGTGGTGGCGACCCTGGTCGGGGCGGCGGCACGGGCCACCGTCAAGGGCCGGCTGGCCGAGCAGCTCCATGTCGCGCTGGATTCCAGCGCCCCGGCCGAGCCCAGAGATGCGGACGGGGATTGGGATGGGGCTCCACGACTGGACATGGCGACGCTGGACGCCGAGGTCGTCGCCTTCCTGGAGCGGGAGCCGGGCGCCGACGGCGGGATCGGGCACCGGTTGAGCCTGCTGCTCCTCGGGTTCCTGGGCACCGAGGTGGTGCCGCTGGCCGACCGGCTCGCCGGGCTCGGTGTCGACCCGGCACCACTGCTCGCCTCGACCCGCGACGTCCTGCGACTGTATGCCGACACCCTGGAGCGTCCGGCTCTCATCGACGACGCGTCTGAGCTGGCCTAGGCGCGGGGACCGAGCTCCTGAAGGCGCTGGACGGCCTGGCTGCGCGAGGAGACGCCGAGCTTGCGGTAGACCGAGATGGCCTGGGTCTTGACCGTATGCCGCGAGACGTACAGCTGCTGGCCGATCTCCGCGAACGTCAGGTGGGTGGGCAGCAGCGGGAGCAGGCGGAGCTCGGCGGTGGTGAGCGAGGACACCCCGGTGGGCTTGTCGTCGCTGGAGTCGGCCCTCGACCACAGCTCCTCGGCCTGCCTGGGCAGGACCCCGAGGTCGGGCCGGCGCTGGAGGATGTCGCGGGCCTGCGACAGGACCGTGCGGGCCCCGGCGCCGTCGTCCAGCGCCAGGTGCGCGCGACCCAGCTCGAGCAGCGTCTGCACCGAGCGGTGGGGCATCGCGTAGGTCAGCAGGGGCCGGAGGTTGGCGGCCAGGGCGAGCTGTTCCCGGGCCAGGGCGAGGTCGCCCCGGTGGATGGCTGTCCGAGCCGCCACCGCGTAGATCAGCGGGCTCATGACGTAGTTGTCGAGGCGGCCGGCCCGCATAATCCCGAGCGCCTGCTCGGCCAGGGTATCGGCCTGGTCCCATTCGTCACGGTCCATGGCCACGATGGAGCGCTCGGCCAGGGCGGCCGACGCGGCCGGCATCGCCCTGGCCTCGGCGGCCACCTCGGCCGCGTGGGCCAGGATCGGGTCGGCCCGGTCGGCCTGGCCGTCGAGCAGGTAGCCGATCCCCTCCAGCAGGATCGCCGTCGCCCGCCACGGGCTTCCCGGGTCCAGCCCGGCCACGGCGGTCTGCGCGTCGCCGCGCATCCGCTCGACGCCGTCGCGGCACAGCAGGGCCCGCAACAGCGCCACCCAGCTCTCGGTCGTGCTGCCGTCGGGGAGGGTGCCGGTGAACGAGCTGCGCTCGGCCGCGTCGGCCCAGCGCTCTGCGTCGGCGGGCTGGCCCACCAGCGCGTGCAGCCACGCCCCCTGGACCGCGACCGGCGGGTAGCGCTGGACCAGCCCCTGGTCCTCGAACCAGGCCAGCCATCGGCGGACCGTGCTGAAGCGCCCGGCGGCGTAGGCGGGTTGCGCCAGCCCCCGGACGAGCCGGGCGACCCGGTCGGGGTCTCCGGCGGCCTGGGCATGGTCGATCGCGGTCTCGGGCAGGTCGTTGGCCTCACACCAGGCGGCGGCCCGGTCGTGGAGCTGTTGGGCCAGCCCGGGCTCGCGCCGGTCCAGCTCGGCCAGGAGCAGCTCACGGAACAGCTGGTGGTAGCGGTACCACTCCTGGCGCCGGTCCAGCGCCACCAGCAGGAGGTTGGAGCCCTCCAGCGAGGCCAGGAGACGGCCCGACCCGCTGCCGCCGAGCACGGCGTCGCACAACGGCCCGGACATCTGGTCGAGCACCGCCGTCCGGGTCAGGAACGCCACCAGCTCCGGTGACAGACGATCCAGCAGCTCTGAGCGGAGGTAGTCGGCCAGGAACCGGTCCTGGCCGGTGAACGCCGGCCCGGCCGAGGGTCCTGGCCCCCCGGCCCGCAAGGCCAGTGCGGCCAGGTACAGGCCGACCGGCCAGCCCTCGGTCCGCCCGACGAGCTCGTCGACGTCAGCGTCCGGGAGCCCGACCTCGGCCCCCTCCAGCAGCTGCCGGGCCTCGCCCATGCCCATGGCCAGCTCCGCCACCCCCATCTCAATGGCCCGGCCGCCCCACGACCGCATCGGCAGCGGTGGCCGGCTCCGGGAGGCGAGCGCCAGGCACGACCCCTCGGGCAGCCGGACGGCAAGCTCGGCCACCGCGTCCAGGCACTCCTGGTTGCTCAGCAGCTCGACGTGGTCAAGGACCAGCCAGACCGGCTCGGTCATCGACGAGACCTCGGCGGCCAGCCGGGGCACGACCGTCGCGGCGACCACGCCCGGCAGGGACAGAGGAAGGAGCACGTCCGGGTCGATCGGCTCGATCCGGTCCAGCGCGGCGGCCAGGTAGGTCAGCAGCACCACCGGGTCGTTGTCGTGGTGGTCCACCGAGATCCAGCCCACCCGTCGCGGGTTGCGCTGAGCCCACTGGACCAGCAGGGTGGTCTTGCCGTACCCGGGCGGGGCGACCGCGCAGATCAGCCGTGGCTGGGCGGCGACCAGCCGGTCGACCAGCTCGGTCCGGGGCACGATTCCCGGACGGGCCCAGGGTGGGTGGAGCTTGGCCTCCACCAGCTCAAAGGATGCCTTGAACCGGGAACGCAGACCGCGCTCCGTCCCCCCGGCATGCCCCCCGGCACTCGCCGTCACCTGCAAAGGTTAATCCTTGCCCATGCTCTGCTCAACCAGAGGGCGAGCAGCGACCCGCTGGCTGAGCCCACTTCATCCTCATTGGGTGATGACCACCCAGGGGCCCGTTGCGACGCTGCCGCCATCGGCCGGGACCGCCGACGGACGCGGCGGTGCCGGGAGGCAGTAGAGGAAGGGGTCCGCACATGACCGAGCAGGTGTCGCCGCAATACCGATCGGCGGCCCGAGCGCACGAGAGACCCAGCGGCACGGCCGTGGGGTTCATCCTGTTCGCCGCGATCATGATGATCATGGCCGGGGTGTTCCAGGCGATCCAGGGGCTCATCGGCATCTTCGAGAACGAGTTCTACGTCGCCACCCGCAACTACCTGTTCCAGTTCGACGCCACCACCTGGGGCTGGATCCACCTGCTGGTCGGGCTGATCGTGGCCTTCGCCGGCTGGGGACTGCTGTCGGGCCGCACCTGGGCCCGGGCCGTGGCCATCACCGTGGCCCTGCTCAGCGCCACCGCCAACTTCTTGTTCATCCCCTACTACCCCTTCTGGTCGCTGCTCATCATCACCCTGGACATCTTCGTCATCTGGGCGGTCGCCGCCCACGGCGGCGAGCTGCGGGACCGGGGAGCCTGAGGCGACGGGAACCCGAGGGACCAGCCCGCGGCCCGGGCTGGTCCCTTTTGTGTCGTAGGACTATCCCTCGAGCAGGCCAAGGTCCCGGCCGTGCTGTATCGCCTGGCTCCGCGAGGAGACGCCGAGCTTCCGGTAGATCGACATCGCCTGCGATTTCACGGTGTGCTGGGACAGGTCGAGCTGGCCACCGATCTCCCGGAACGAGTAGTGGCTGTCCAGCAGCTGGAAGAGCCGGATCTCGGCGGCCGTCAGCGACGATGCCCCGATGGCATGGCCACGCAAGGTGTCGAGCTGGGTGCGGAGCTCATCGGCCTGCTGCCCGAGCACGCCGAGGTCGGGTCGTCGCCGCAGCACGTCGTCGACGTCCCACAGCACCGCCCGGGACGCGGCCGCGTCGGTGAGGGCCCGGTGGCCGCGGGCCAGCTCGAGCTGGGCCTGGACCGCGAAGTGGGGCAGGACATGGCTGAGCTGGCGCCGCAGCCGCTCGGCCTGGGCCAGATGCTCCCGCGCGCTCGGGATCTCGCCCCGGTGGATGGCCAGGCGGGCGGAGACGGCGTGCAGCAGGACGCAGGTCAAGTGCTGCTCCAGCCACACGCCGCGGGACGTCGAACGGGCCCGCTCGGCCAGCGTCTCAGCCTCCTCCCAGGCACCCCGGGAGATCGCCACCAGGGCCTGCTCGGCCAGGGCCACAGTGGCGGCGCCGACCCCGTCGTCCTCCCCCAGCTGGGCCGCGTCGGCCAGGGCCCGATCGGCGGCGTCGGGGTCCCCGGCCAGCAGGTACGCGATGCCGAGCAGGAGGTAGGCCGTCGGCCGCCACCTGCTGCCCGCCGGCAGGAGCGCCAGGGCGGTCTCGGCGTCGGACCGCATCCGCTCCACCCCGTCGCGGCACAGGGCCGCCCCCAGCAGGGCCCGCCAGCCGTCGACCGGGTTGTCGCCGTCGGGCGATGGTTCCCTGGACGACGCTCGTGCCGCGGCGTCGGCCCAGCGCTCGGCGGCCGCCGGGCGGCCGGCAAGCGCGCTCAGCCAGGCCCCGACCACGGCCAGCTGGACCGACGGACCGGCCGGTCCGCTGGTCTCGAACCAGTCGAACCATCGCCGCATGACCACCGTCCGGCCCGCCTGGTACATCGGCAGGGCCATGTCCACGACCAGCCGTTCGGCGCGGTCGTGGTCGCCAGCCGCCATGGCGTACTCGATGGCGCGCTCGGGCAGGTGGTTGCGCTCGTACCACTCGGCTGCCCGGCCGGCGAGCTCGCCGGCCAGGGCCGGCTCGCGGCGCTCGAGCCGTGCGCGGAGCAGCTTCCGGAACAGCGGGTGCAACCGGTACCACTGCCGGCGCCGGTCCAGCGGGATCACCAGCAGGCTGGACCGCTCCAGGGCCTCGAGAAGGTCGGCCGACCTGGTCCGGTCGAGGACGGCGTCACAGAGCGGGCCGGACAGCTGGTCGAGCACGGCGGCCCGGGTGAGGAACGAGACGAGCCGTTCCGGTAGGGACGAGAGGACCGTGAACTGGAGGTAGTCGGCCAGGAAGCGGTCGACTCCGGCGATGGCGACCTGCCTGCCGCTCCCCGACCGCAGGGAGCAGGCGGCGAAGTGCAGGGCCACCGGCCAGCCCTCGGTCACCCGGACCAGCTCGGTGACGTCGACCTGGGAGACCTCGACCTCGGTGCCCTCCAGCAGCGAGCCTGCTTCCTGGCGGTCCATGGCCAGGTCACCGGCACCGAGCTCCACCACCCGCCCCTCGGCGCGCAGGCGCGGGAACGGCAGCGGCGGCTCGCCTCGGCCGGCGATCGCGAACTGTGATCCTGGGGGGAGGTAGTCGATCAGCGACGCGACCGCCTCCAGGCAGTCCCAGCTCTGGAGCAGGTGGACGTCGTCGAGGACGAGCACGGCCGGCCGCGCGCTGGCGGACAGGGCAGCCCCCAGTTGCGGGAGCAGGGTCTCCATGACCGACGGGCCCGGGGACCCGATCGCGGACAGCGGCGGGTGGGCGACGGCGTCGACGAGCTGGAGCGCGACGGCCATGCTCCGCAGGAGCACCGCCGGGTCGTTGTGGCGCTGGTCGATGGTGAGCCACCCGAACGGCCGGGGGTCGTGCTCGGCCCACTGCGTCAGGACGGTCGTCTTGCCGTACCCGGGGGGCGCGATGATCGCGGCGACCGGGGTGTCGCTGGTGGCCTCCAGGTGGTCGAGGAGGCCGACCCGCGGCACGGCCGGCCGTTCGGTCGTCGACGGCGTTGTCAGCATCTCATCGCCCATCCCGCGGTTCGCGGTCCCAGGCCATGGGAACCCAGAGCAGCCTGCGTCGCATCACCCACATGGGATGAGGTCGCCTAGTCGGTGTCCAGCGGCCGGAAGGCGGTCTCTCTGGTCAGCAGTGCGGCGACGACGGCGGCGACGGCGACGGCGACCGCGTAGAAGGCCGGTGTCACCGGGTTGCCGGTGCGCCGCACCAGCAGGGTGGCCAGGAACGCCGGCAAGGTCACCACCAGCAGGGCCAGCGTCCCGGCGACGAGCAGCGGTCTGCGCCCGACCCGGTCCGAGAGCCGCCCCAGGAACGGGGCGGCGATGGCGACCAGAGCCAGGCCGGTCAGCAGGCGACCCGGGTAGCCGCGAACCGCCTCGGCGACCGGCCGCCGGACGACGGCCCGGGCCCGCTGCACGGCCCGGAACCGCGGGGTCTCGTCCAGTCGCCGCCGCAGGTACAGCCCGACGAGCCGAGCGGCAAGGTGACCAGGAAGGCCAGGCGCCAGCCCCATCCCTCAAGGGTGGCCCGGGTGAGCACCCGGGCCAGCGGGCGCGCTCGGGTCCGAGCCCGGGAAGAAGGTGGCCGCGATGACCGTCGCGAACGCCCCGTAGACCGTGAAGTCGCACCATTCGACCAGGTTGCCAGCGCAGGCCGCCACCAGCGCCCGGCCGGACGCCGATGCCCGGGTGGCCGGCTCGGACCGCGCGTTGTGCAGGGCCTGGGACACGAAGCCGCCTCTGGGGCAGGTGGGCTGGAGCGGGTCGAGGAGGTGAGGAGATCCTAATCCACCAGCAGACCAAGCTCGCTGGCGCGATCGATGGCCTGGCTGCGCGAGGAGGCGCCGAGCTTGCGGTAGACGGAGATGGCCTGGGTCTTGACCGTATGCCGCGAGATGTACAGGCGTTCGCCGATCTCGGGAAAGCTGAGATGGGTGACGAGGAGGGGGAGGAGCCGGAGCTCGGCGGTGGTCAGCGAGGACGCGCCGACGGTGGCCCCTGAGATCGTGGCCAGCTTCGCTCTCAGCTTCTCGGCCTGCTCGGGGAGGATGCCGAGGTCGGGTCGGAGCTGGAGGATGTCGCGGGCGTCTCGCAGGACCGCCCTGGCGCCGGCGGCGTCGTCCAGGGCCAGATAGGCGCGCACCAGCTCGAGCAGTGTCTGGACGGCCACGGTCGGGATGGCGTAGGTGAGCAGCGGCCGCAGCCGGGCGGCCTGGGCGAGGTGCTCGCGGGCCCTGGGACCGTCGCCCCGGTGCAGGGCCGTGCGGGCCGCCACCACATGGACGAGGGCGGTGTGGAGGTAGTCGTCAAGGGACCCTTCCCGACTGATCCGCAGGGCCCGCTCGGCCAGGGCCTCGGCCCGGTGCCAGTCGCGGTGCTGGATCGCCACCAGCGACCGCTCGGCCAGAGCGGTGGCGGCGGCGGGCAGGGCAGCGGCGTCGGTGGCGAGCTCCACCGCACGGGCCAGCACCGGGTCGGCCCGCTCGACCTCGCCCTCCAGCAGGAGCGCCATCCCCTCCAGGAGCAGGGCCGTTCCCCGCCAGGTGCTCGCCGGGGCAAGCCCCTCGAGGGCGATCCTCGCGTCGGCGCCCATCCGCTCCACGCCGTCGCGGCAGAGCAGCGCCCGGGTCATGGCCAGCCAGCTCTCGACGGTGCTGCCGTCGGGGGCCGTTCCGGTGGCCGTCTCCCGCTCGGCGGCGGCCGCCCAGCGCTCGGCCCCCGCCGGCCTGCCCAGCAATGCCTGGATCCAGGTCCCGCGCACGGCGACCGCTGGGTAGCGCTCGACCAGCCCCCGGTCCTCGAACCATGCCAGCCAGCGGCAGACGGTGTCGACGCGGCCGCCGGCGTAGGCGGGCTGGGCCAGGATGGCGACCAGCCGGGCGACCCGGTCGGCGTCCTCGGCGGCCTGGGCGTGGTCGATGGCCATCTCCGGGAGCCCGTTGGCCTCGCACCAGGCGGCCGCGCGGGCGTGCAGCTCCCTGATCAGCTCGGGTTCGCGCCGCTCGAGCTCGGCCTGGAGCAGCTCGCGGAACAGATGGTGGTAGCGGTACCACTCGCGGTGGCGGTCCAGCGGCACCACCAGCAGGTTCGAGCCCTCCAGCGACTCCAGGACCAGCCTGGAGCGGTCGGCGGCCAGGACCGCGTCGCACAGTGGCCCGGACATGCGGTCCAGCACCGCCGTCCGGGTGAGGAACGCCACCCTCGGCTGTGGCAGGTGGGCCAGGAGCTCGGACCGGAGGTAGTCGGCCATGAACCGGTCGTCCCCGGTGAAGGCGGGCCTGACCGCCGTGCGCGGGCCTCCCGCCTTCACCGCCAGGGCGGCCAGGTACAGGCCGACCGGCCAGCCCTCGGTCCGCCCGACGAGCTCGTCGACGTCGGCGTCGGCCAGCCCGACACCGGCGCCCTCGAGCAGGGCCTTCGCCTCGTGGCGGTCCATGGCCAGCTCGCCGGCCCCGATCTCGGCCACCTGCCCCTGCGCCCGGAGCAGGGCCACCGGCAGCGGCGGAGCACCTCGGGACATGAGCACCAGCTGGGACCGTCGGGGAAGGTGCATCGCCAGCTCGGCCACCGCGTCCAGGCATGCCTGGTTGTCGAGCACCTCCAGGTGGTCCAGGACGAGGACAACCGGGTGCGTCATCGACGACAGGGCGGCCGCGAACCGGGGCACCACGGTGGCCGTGGCCGACACGCCCGGTGAGGTCAGGGCGGCGAAGACCCGCGGGTCGACCGGCTCGATCCGGTCAAGGGCCACGGCGATGTAGGTCAGCAGCACGACCGGGTCGTTGTCGCGACGGTCGACCGAGACCCAGGCCACGC
Source organism: Actinomycetes bacterium (assembly GCA_030152105.1). The sequence goes on along the minus strand of JASLIH010000583.1, from coordinate 4,141 downwards.
GGCGTCCCTTGCGCTCGGCCCACTGGGCCATGAGGGTCGACTTGCCGTAGCCGGGCGGGGCGACGATGGAGATGACCGGCTCGGAGTACCCGACCAGCCGGTCCAGCAGCGCGGTCCGGGCCACCACCCCGGTGCGGACCGCGGGCGGGCGGAGCTTCGAGGCCAGGAACTCGAAGGACGGCCCCAACCAGGTGGGCCGGTCGTTCTGCGACAGCGCCGCCTGCGCGCCGGTCGTCGTCGCCTTCACTCCGCGACTCTATTGTGGTGCATGGTCTGCTTCAACCAGTTCTCCGGGACGGCGGGCCCGTCCCGTCCTGCGTCTAGTGGCCGCTCCAGTCGATGCGGGGCGTGTCGATCCTCGAGGGGTCGAGCAGCGCCGCCGAGCGGTGATGTGACCGGAGGTAGAACTCGTCGGCCCAGGTGAGGAAGGCGTTCACCTCGGCCCCGGCGTTCGCCAGCAGCTGGGCGTGCACGCCGAGCCAGGCGGCGAAGGCGAACCGGCCGTGCAGCTCGTGGCGGTGCTCGCCGATCTCGGCGACGGCCGCCTTCCGGCCGATCATGGCCATGATCCCCTTGTCGTTGTAGTGGAAGGACTGGCGGCCCTGGCCCTTGACGTCGGCCAGGATGTTCCGTCCCGCCCAGTCCCCGGCCTGCTGGGCGACGCTGCCGAGCTGGGGAAGGGCGCGGTCGTCGCCGAACGGGATGTTGGCGACGTCGCCGAGGGCGTACACCCCAGGGAAGCCCTCGACGGTCAGGTCGGGCCGCACGTCGATGCGCCCGCCGCGGCCGGCGGGGAGCCCGGCCTTGGCGGCCAGCGGCGCCGCCATCAGCCCGCCGCCCCAGACGGTCAGGTGGGTCGGGATGGTGGTCCCGTCGCTCAAGGTCACGTGGTCGGCCGCGATCTCCTTGACCGACACGCCCAGCCTGAGCTGGACGCCGCGCCGCTGGAGCTGCTTGGCCGCGTAGCTGTGGGCGTCGTCGGAGAACGGCCCGAGGACGGCAGGACCGAGGTCGACCAGGATCACCTTCGCCCCGGCGATGGCCAGGTGCTGGTAGACGTGGGGCATGACGTCGTGGGTCAGCTCGGCCAGGGCGCCGGCGATCTCCACCCCGGTGGCCCCGGCACCGACGACCACGAAGGTGAGCGCACCCTCGGAGACCAGCTCCGGCTTGCGGCTCGCGTCCTCGAACAGCTGGAGCACGCGGGAGCGGAGTCGTTTGGCGTCGTCCAGCGAGTACAGCGGGAAGGCGAACTCCTCGGCCCCGGGCGTGTGGAAGAAGTTCGGCTGGGAGCCGGCGGCCAGCACCACCGCGTCACCGGCGAGCTCGCTCTGGTCGGCCAGCGTGACCGTCTTCGCTTCCGGGTCGGCCGCCACCACCTCGGCCGTGCGGACCTCGACGTTGTCGTGCTTCTGGAACATGGGCTCAAGGTCGAAGGCGATGTCTCTCGGCGTCAGCTCGGTGGTCGCCACCTGGTACAGCAGCGGCTGGAACTGGTGGTAGCCGTTGCGGTCGAGCAGGGTGACCCGGACGTCGGGCTCGCCGGCCAGCCGCTTGGCGCAGGCGACCCCTGCGAACCCACCGCCGACCACGACGACGTGGGTCCGCCGGTCGCCGCTCATCGTGCCCCCATCCGCTCGAGCAGGTGGTCGCCGACCCGCAACGCGTTGGCCATGGCCGTCAGGGCCGGGTTCACCGCCCCGATGCTCGGGAAGAAGCTGGTGTCGACGACGTACAGGTTGTCGAGCTCGTGGGCCCGGCAGTTGACGTCCAGCACCGAGGTGGCCGGGTCGGTCCCGAACCGGCAGGTCCCGGCCTGGTGGGCCACCCCGGCCACCGGGATGTCGGTCTTGAGGTAGGCGTGCCGCGGGATGAGGTGGTCGGGGTGCATGCCGAGGCGGCCGAGCATCGACTTGAGCTGGTGGTACAGGCGGTCGGCGGCCGTCTGGTTGGTGGCCGTGTAGCTCAGCTTGACGTTGCCGTCCCGCTCCAGGGTGACCCGGTTCTCCGGCACCGGCAGGTCCTCGGTCGACAGCCAGAAGTCGACCGCGTGGCCGGCCACGTCGCGCAGCGCGAAGCCGGGCGCGAGCTTGGTCTCCAGCGGCTTCTCGCCCTTGAACATGTCGGCCTGCGACTTGCCGATCATCTGGATGTTGCCCATCGGGTAGTCGAAGTCGGGGCTGCCGAAGTAGAAGTCGTTGACCCCGAGGGTCTTCTGGAAGACGGTCGGGTTGGGCTCCTTGGACAGCGCCAGCACGGCCTGGCTGTTGTGGAACATGTAGTTCCGGCCGACCTGGCCGGACCCATTCGCCAGGCCGCCGGGGTGGGCGTCGCTGGCCGACGCGAGCAGCAGCTTGGCCGAGTTGGCGGCGCCGCAGGACACGACCACGAGGTCGCCGGTGAAGGTCTCCTGGTCCCCGTCGTGGTTGGCCACCACCCCGGTGACGACGGTGCCGGCCGGGTTGGTGTCCAGCCGGACCGCCTCGGCGTTGGTGACCAGGGTGACGTTGGGATGCTCGAGGGCCGGGCGGACGCCCAGCACCTCGGCGTCGGACTTGGCGTGGACCAGGCAGGGGAAGCCGTCGCAGGTCCCGCAGCGGACGCAGGCGCTGAACGGCGGCCTGGCCTCATCCAGCAGGACGCCGCAGGGCGCGTGGAACGGGTGGTAGCCGGCGGCGGCGAGGTCGTCCGACAGCTGCTGGATGCGTGGCTCGTGGGAGACCGCCGGATGCGGGTAGGGGGCGCTGGTGGACGGCTCCGTCGGGTCCTCCCCCCGCACCCCGTGCACCTGGTAGCGCTGCTCGGCCTTGGTGTAGTAGGGCTCCATCTCGTCGTAGCCGATCGGCCAGGCGGGCGAGACGCCGTCGTGGTGCTTCAGCTCGCCGAAGTCCTCGCGGCGCAGCCGGTACAGGGCGGCCCCGTACAGCTTGGTGGCGCCGCCGACGAAGTAGTGGATCTGCGGCTGGAACGCCTTGCCGTCGGCGTCGTACCAGGTGTCGGGCGAGATGTAGCGGTTGTCGATGAACACGTCGGCGGCCGACCAGTTCTGCGGCTCGCGGGCCAGCCAGCCGCCCCGCTCCAGCAGCAGGATGCGCTTGCCCGAGTCGGCCAGGTGCCGGGCCAGGGTGCCGCCGCCGGCCCCGGTCCCGACAATGATCACGTCATAGTCGCTCATCCCTGCAGCTCCTGTGTCCGCTCGTCGAGAATGATGCGTCCCGCGGCCTCGATCAGGGCCAGGTGGGAGAACGCCTGTGGGAAGTTGCCGAGGTGGTGGCCGGTGTCGGTGTCGAACTCCTCGGCGAGCAGCCCCAGCGGGGAGTCGATGCGAAGCAGACGCTCCATCAGGTCGCGCGCCCGGTCCTGCTCCCCCACCACCGCCAGGGCCGACACCAGCCAGAACGAGCAGATCAGGAAGGTCCCTTCCTTGCCGCTCAGGCCGTCGTCGGTCTCGTCGGTCTTGTAGCGCAGCACGAAGCCGTGCTCGGTCAGGTCCTCGGAGATCGCCAGCACGCTGGCCCGCAGCCGCGGGTCGTCGGGCGGGAGGAACCCGAACACCGCCGCCAGCAGGGTCGAGGCGTCCAGGGCGTCGGTGTCGTAGTGCTGGCGCAGGACGTCGTCGCGCACGCCGTGCTCCAGGATGTCGGCCCGGATCTCGTCGGCGGTCTTGCGCCAGTCGGACTCGAGCTCCGGCATCCCGCGTATCCCGGCCAGCTTGGCCGCCCGGTCCAGGGCGACCCAGCACATCAGCTTGGACGACACATAGTGCTGGGGCTTTCCCCGGGCCTCCCAGATGCCCTGGTCCGGCTCGCGCCAGACGGCGATGGCGCACCTGGTCTGGGCCTCCACGATCGGCCACAGCCGCCGCGGCAGCCGCTGGCTGCGGCGGGTGTGGAGCAGGACCGAGTCCAGCACCGCGCCGTAGACGTCGTTCTGGCGCTGGTCGAAGGCGCCGTTGCCGATCCGCACCGGACGCGCGCCGGCGTAGCCCGAGAGGTCGTCGCGGGTCGACTCGGTCAGGTCGCGGCGGCCGTCGATCCCATACATGATCTGCAGGGCGCCGTCCTGGTTGGGCTCGAGGTCGGCGACGAACTGCATGAACTCATCCGCCTCCCAGTCCAGGTTGAGATAGTGCAGCGCCTGG
>JASLIH010000403.1 GCA_030152105.1 Actinomycetes bacterium | reverse complement strand
GCGGCACGAAGCTTGGCCGGCACATGCCCCGCTCGACCACCTTGGCCAGCCACACCGCATCCAGCTTGTCGGTCTTGGGGCGGCCAGGGACGTTCTTGACGTGCCTGGCGTTGAGCAACCAGCAGGTGAATCCTTCGGCTTCCAGTAGGTAGAACGCCGGCTTCCAGTAGTCGCTGGTGGCCTCCATCGCGACCAGCGTCACGCCAGCAGCGTGCAGCCGGGCGGCCAACTCCAACAGCGACCGGGTGGTCGTGGCATGCTCCCGGACTTCCTGGCGGCGGTGTCCCGGCTTGTCGTCGTGCGGCACTCGAATGCACGCCGTCAGGGCGGCCTTGCCGATGTCGAGTGCACAGACCCGCTCGACCAGGTCCACCGCCTCGTCGGTCTCCTCGATGTCGATCACCGCCACCTCGTCGTGGTCGCAGGCTGAGCGGTTGCCCGGGGAGTCAACAGGGAGCAACGCAGGCGGACTCGCGTGCTCCAAGCAACAATGCAGGGCCCTTGCAGCGGCTCCCACCGTCAGACTGTTATCCGGGCTCAACTGGCACCAAGCATCGACGACATCGACGGGCAACCAGCCCGATTTTCACCCCGGCACGGGCGTCCCGCCCGGGACACAGACCACTGCTATGTGCTGTCAAGCGTGCGCGTGATCGGCTCGACCTGTGAAAGGGCACGGGTAGTGTCTGCAAAATGCTGCTGCGGGCGATCCAACCAGAGAACCCCTCCGACGTCACCTTCCTGGGCCAGATGTTGGTCGAGGCGGTCAACTGGTCCCCTGATCGCTCCCGCCTAGCGCTCAATGACGTGCTCGCCGAGCCTCACCACAACCGCTACGTCCACGGTTGGGGCCGCCGGGGTGACGGCGGGGTGATCGCCGAGGAGGCCGGAGGGCGGGTCGGGGCCTGCTGGTACCGGCTGTTCCCGGCCGACGAGCCGGGCTATGGGTTTGTCGACGAGGCCACCCCGGAGCTCGGGATCGCGGTGGTCGCCGATCGGCGGCGACGTGGTGTCGGCCGGGCCCTGCTTGGTGCCGCGCTGTCCGACGCAGCGTCCGCAGGCTTCGCGGCCATCAGCCTGAGCGTCGAACCTGACAACCCTTCAAGGCTGCTGTATGCGCAGTTCAGCTTCGTGCAGGTGGGCATGGTTGAGGGATCCTGGACCATGCGCGCCGAATTGCTGCAGCAGCCAAAGAGACGAGCGTCGCCTTGAGGTGACGAACCGTTGCCGCATGCGGACGTCTGGATGTGACGAGGCTCTGCATGCGCGCACGTGGCGGAGTGTGCCGAGGCTGCAATGCCCGTTAAGCCGGCGAGTGACCTGCGTCTGTGTCGAGCCTCGCGTAGTACCCCGCGCAGGTGCGCGGCGACCTCCTCCAGCCTGCTATCAGGGAGCCGGCGGCCGGGCGCCCGACGCCGGCTCGTACCCGCACCACCACCACCACCACCGGGCCCTGCCGGTGTCAAGCGACGGCCACGAGCCGCTAGCTCCAGTCGGGTTGCTTCTGGTCGTACGTCGGGTCGTAGACGAACCTTCCCGCCGTCGCGTCCCAGTCGACGAGCTTGTGCAAGGGAAGCTCGCGGGGCAGCGGACACGACCTCCCAACGTGGCTGCGGAACTCCTCGCCGAACACCTGGACCAGGCTCTGCATAAGCAGACTCTCCCCGGTTGGCAGGGCGCACTTCTGGCCGCCGGTCGAGCTCCTCGCCCGTACCAGGATGAGCTCCAGGTCCCGGTCGGATCCGCCTCCGGCCTGGATCGCCCGCAGCGTCTCGGTGACCTCGCCGGTCCCGAACTTGCAGGCAGGGCACTGACCGCACGACTCCACGAACAGGAACCGCGAGTAGCGGTAGGCCGCCTGGATCATGCACGCCGAGTCGTCGAATACCGCGAACCCGGCCGCTCCCAGGCCCGATCCCACCTGCCGCATCGAGTCGAAGTCCATCGGCACATCCAGCTGCTCCGGAGCCACGACCGTATTGGAGGCGCCAGGGAAGACCGCCTTGACCGACCGGCCGGCCGGCGGGCCGCCGCCCATCTCCTCTACCAGGTACCGCAGCGGCGTGCCGAGCGGAAGCTCGAACACCCCCTCTCGTTGCACATCCCCGCAGACGGTGAAGACCATCGTGCCCGGAGCGTCCTCGGTGCCGTTCGCCCGCAGCCAGTCGGCGCCGTCGGCCAGGATGTGGGGCACGTTGGCCAGCGTCTCGACGTTGTTGACCAGCGTCGGATTGTCCTCGGGAGGCCTGGCGAACAGCCCCTGGATGAACGGGCGAGCCACCCGCGGCAGCGGCGGGCGCCCCTCGATCACCTCTTCCATCCCGGTCTCCTCCCCGAACAGGTACAGATCCGGGCCGAGAACGATCTCCACCGGAACGCCGCCGAGCGCGTCCGCGTCCCGCATCTCCCCGAGCGCCCGGCTCAGGGCCTGGACCTCCGGGGTGAACGCCTCCTTCAGGCCCACATAGGCACGCTCGGCACCGACCGCGTAGGCGGCGATGGCCAGGCCCTCCAGGACCTGGTAGGGGTTGGTCCGCAGCAGCAACCGGTCCTTGAAAGTGGCGGGCTCGCCTTCGGCGGCGTTGCAGACGGCGAAGCGAGGACCGGCCCCGACCCCCCGGACCGCCCGCCACTTGGCACCGGTCGGGAACCCGGCCCCTCCCCGGCCGCGGAGCCCGCTCCTGGCCACCTCCTGGATCACGGCAACGGGCCAGGCGGCCAGGGCGGCCTGGAGCCCGCGCCCTCCCCCGGCGGCCTCGTAGTCGCCGAAGGATCGTGGGACAAGCTCCAGGAGGGGCACGCGCTGGAGCCTACGCCCTGGCGGGGGGCGGCTCGCCAATCGAGTCCGTACTCGGGCCCAGCGTCCCGGACAGAGCCGTGACGCGCTGGTAGAGGGCTTGGAGCTCTGCTGGGGAGGGGCAGAACGAGGAGGTGAGCTCCTGGCGGTCCCAGCCGGCCGTGCGCACGCCGGCGTCATAGGCGCTCTCGAGGAACCCGAGCAGAGTGCTCCTGGGGTCGTGAGCGGCGCGGACCTGGTCGTAGCCCAACAGCGCCATCGACCCGCCGTAGACCTGGCGCCAGGCGGCGGCTGCCGGTCGCAGCGGCCGATCAACCAGGCCGGGCGGCTCGGGAGCGGTATAGGAGTAGAAGGCGGGTTCGCGCATGGTGTCATCGCCGGCCCAGAAGCCGAACGAGATGACCTCGTGAGAGTAGGCCTCACGAGTGACCGGATCGGCGCCGTCGCGGGCTGGGGCCCGGCGGCCGGAGAAGCGGGTCACGGCCAGGTCCAAGCCGTGCCAGAACAGATGCACCGGGCTTTGTTTGCCGCAGTACCAGCCCGAGAACTCCTCGAGCACGGTATCCGCCCAATCCAGGACCTGCCAGAACCGCCGCACATACTCCGGGTCGTAGGCGGCGTGCTCAGTGTCGGCCGGGAACGGGGTGGTCATAGGCACGCCGTAGGGGTCCTCGCGGATGGCGACGTCCACGCCCAGCCCCGCCAGCAGCTGGTGGAGCCGGCGGTCGAAGCCGGCCACCGACAGCCCGTCGTAGAGCCGGAAGGATCCCTGCTGGCCACCGTTGGTCCGCACGACCAGCAGGTGGTCGACGAAGTCGAAGTCGATCTGAAAGCTGATCTGACCGTGGTGCAGCCGGCGGGTGGTCAGGCCACGGACGTCCAGGTGCAGGGGCACATGCCACCAGTGGTTGCGGGGCGCGGTGGCGGCCAGCTTGACCTTGCCGACGATCTGGGCCCACAGGTGCAAGGTCGTCTTGGTCGGCTCCCACGCCTCCAGCGG
>JASLIH010000568.1 GCA_030152105.1 Actinomycetes bacterium | reverse complement strand
CTGGCCGGGCGTCGGGAAGTGTCGTTCGAGGTCGACCCGGCCCGGCGCGACCGCGGGCTGGGCCGGCTGCTGGTGGCGGCCGCCCGCCACCTGACACCGCCGTCTGAGGTGCTGTTCGCCCAGGTCGCGGCCGGCAACGCCGCGTCGCTGCGGGTGGTCGGGGCGGCCGGGTTCCGGCCCATCGGGGCCGAGGTGCTGTTCCACCGCGACGGCGCCGACCCGGCCTAGCCCCCCGCCGGCTCGGTAATTCGCATGCCGGGCCCGGCCCTCGAGCTGGGGACCGGCAGCGGGCGGGTGGCCCTGCCCCTGGCGGCCAGGGGGGTCGGTCTACGAGCACGCCGGGGTGGCCGCTCGTAGCATGAGGCCATGGACGAGACGCTGGACCTGGACGACTGGCGGCGGCGGGTCGCCCTGCTGTACCTGTGCGACCCGCTCGAGGGCGAGGAGGGGGCGGCGGCGTTCCGGCGGGGCCGCGACGAGCTGTTCCGCGACCATCCCCAGTCGCCACTGGACGACGCCCAGCGGCGGCGGTTCAGCGGGCTGCCGTGGTTCCGGTACGACCCCGGGGCCAGGGTGCCGGCCGAGCTGCGGCCGCCCGGGGACGAGGGCGAGCTGGCCGTCGACACCGGCGGCGAGGACGGCACCGTCCGCTACCGGCGGGTCGGGCGGCTGGCCACGCCGTTCGGGGACCTCACCCTGTTCTGGACCCTCGGCTACGGTGGCGGGCTGTTCCTGCCCTTCCGCGACGCCACCGCCGGGGAGGAGACCTACGGGGCCGGGCGGTACCTGACCGACACGATCAAGGGGACCTGGGGCCGCGGCCTCGTCCACCAGGGTGGCCGGGTGGTGCTCGACTTCAACTACGCCTACAACCCGTCGTGCGCCTACAACAGCCGCTGGGCGTGCCCGCTGGCCCCGCCCGAGAACCACCTCGACGGGGCGGTCCGGGCCGGGGAGCTGGCCTACCCCGACCCGGCCTGATCCCGCCGGCGGCGGCTGGCGGCTACTCGAGCTCGCCGGACAGCTTGCGGGCGCAGTCCTCGCGGGCGGCCGCGCCGACGGCGCTGTCCATGCAGCGCCCGAAGTCGTTGAAGTCGGTGACGTGGGTCGCGAACCAGGTGCCGATGCTGATCGTGAAGAAGACCCCGAGCAGCAGGGCGATCCCGCCGGTGACGAGCCCGGCCACGGCCTGGCCGCGGTTGTCGGCCTCGCCCCGGTTGGCCCGCAAGAGGCCGAGGATGCCGAATAGCACCGCCAGCAGGCCGAGGAACGCGCCGAGGGGCGAGAACAGCAGGAGCAGCACCAGTGTGAGCGCGACCACGCCGATGACCAGCGCGGACGTGCCCATGCCGTTACGACGGGACGGGGCCGCCGGGTAGCCCGGGGCCGGGTAGCTCCCGGCCGGGCCCTGACCGGGCGGGGGAGGGTAGGGGGGACGGTCCGCGGGGGTGTCGGTCATGTGACCTCCAGAAGGTGCTCGGGGCGGCCGCACACTACTCCACCGGCCGACCCAAGGGAACGGGGTTGCCAGTTCAGCGGATGGGGTGGACCTGGTAGCCGAGGCGCTCCAGGTCGGCGACGATCTCGCCGGAGTGGATGGCGTTGCGGGTCTCGAGGGTGAGGCGGATCTCGACCTTGTCCAGGTCCAGGTCCAGGCCCGAGCGGTGGTGCTCGACCGAGAGCACGTTGAGGCCGAGGCGGGCCACCTCGGCGGTCAGGGCGGCCAGGTTGCCCGGGGTGTCGTCGACGATCACCCGCAGGGCCACGTACCGGCCGGCCGCGGACAGGCCGTGGTCGATCACCTTGGTCAGCAGGAGCGGGTCGACGTTGCCGCCCGACAGCAGGACCGCCACCGGCCCGTCGCCTCCGACCCGGCCGCCCAGCACGGCCGCCAGGGCGGTCGCGCCCGACGGCTCGACCACCGCCTTGGCCCGCTCCAGCAGCAGCAGCAGGGCCTGGCTGATCTCCTCCTCGGTGACCAGCACGACGTCGTCCACGTGGGCCTGGACGTGGGCCAGGGTGAGCGGCGACGGCGACTTGAGGGCGATCCCGTCGGCCATGGTGTGCAGCCGCTCAAGGCGCACGCAGCGGCCGGCCTCCAGCGAGGAGACCATGGTCGGGGCCCCGGCGGCCTCGACCCCGACCACGCGGACGTCGGGCCGGACCGCGGCCAGGGCGGCGGCGATCCCGGAGATCAGCCCGCCGCCGCCGATGGGCACGACCACCGTGGTCGCCTCGGGCGCCTCCTCGGCGAGCTCCAGCCCGATCGTGCCCTGGCCGGCGATGATCAGCGGGTCGTCGAAGGGTGGCACCAGCACCGCCCCCTCGGCGTCGCCGAGGGCCCTGGCGCTGGCGATGCAGTCGTCAACGGCCTGGCCGCTCATGCGCACGGTGGCCCCGTAGTTCCGGGTCGCCTCGACCTTGGGCAGGGGCGCGTTCACAGGCATGAAGATGGTCGCCGGATGCCCGGTGAGCTTGGCCGCCAGGGCCACCCCCTGGGCGTGGTTGCCGGCCGACCCGGCCACCACCGGCGTGCCCGGAGGCAGCCGCGAGATCCGGTTGTAGGCCCCGCGGATCTTGAACGACCCGGTGCGCTGGCGGTGCTCCGGCTTGAGGATGACCGGCCGGCCGGCCAGCGTGCTCAGGGTCTCGGAGCGGTCGACCGGCGTCTCGCGGATCACGCCGGTGACCCGCTCCCGGGCCGCGCGGATGTCGTCGATGGTGACCAGGCGCTGGTCACCACCCAACGGCGGGTGCTCCACGACAGGCGTGCCCATTGCCAGAGAAGATACCCTTCCTGTAGGGCCGGGCGAAGGAGGACCACATGGCGAAGACCAAGGCAGCCAGCCCACGCGAGGCGCTCGAGGCCGACGAGACCGCGAGCGCCAAGCTCGGGAAGAAGCGCTACGAGGAGGAGCTGGCCCGGCTCCAGCTTGAGCTGATCAAGCTCCAGGAGTGGATCAAGCACTCCGGGCTCCGGGTGGTGGTGATCTTCGAGGGCCGCGACGCCGCCGGTAAGGGTGGAACGATCAAGCGGATCACCGAGAGCCTGAACCCGCGGATCTGCCGGGTGGTGGCCCTGGCCGCCCCGACCGAGCGCGAGCGCACCCAGTGGTACTTCCAGCGCTATGTCTCCCACCTGCCGGCGGCCGGCGAGATCGTCCTGTTCGACCGCAGCTGGTACAACCGGGCCGGGGTCGAGCGGGTCATGGGCTTCTGCACCGAGGACGAGTACCAGGAGTTCCTCCGCGCCTGCCCCGAGTTCGAGCGCATGCTCCTGCGCTCGGGGATTGTCCTGATCAAGTACTGGTTCTCGGTGTCGGACGCCGAGCAGGAGCGCCGGTTCCAGCGCCGCATCGCCGACCCGACCCGCCGCTGGAAGCTCAGCCCCATGGACCTCAAGTCGCGCGAGATGTGGGTGGAGTACTCCCGGGCCAAGGACAGCATGTTCCACTACACCGACACCAAGCAGTCGCCCTGGTGGGTCGTGGAGGCCGACGACAAGCGCCGGGCCCGGCTCAACTGCATCAGCCACCTGCTCGAGCAGGTCTCCTACGGCGACCTGACCCCCGAGCCGATCAAGCTGCCGCCCCGCCGCGACGACCTCGGGTACGTCCGGCCGCCCATGACCGACCAGACCTTCGTGCCCAACCGCTTCGCCTGAGAGGCCGCCCGTGGCATCCATCGCGATCGGCGCCGACGACGCCGGCGCCCCCCTCAAGGAGCGCCTGGCCGCCTACCTCCGCCAGCGGGGCTTCCAGGTCGCGGACTACGGCAACGGCGACGGCCTCGACTACCCCGACGTGGCCGCCGAGGTCGCCGAGGCCGTGGCCCGGGGCGAGCACGACCGCGCCCTACTCGTCTGCGGCACCGGCCTCGGCATGGCCATCGCCGCCAACAAGGTCCCCGGCGTCCGCGCCGCCACCGCCCATGACCCCTACTCCGCCGAACGGGCCCGCAAGTCCAACAACGCCCAGGTCCTGACCATGGGCGCCCGCGTGATCGCCCCCGAAGCCGCCGAGAAGGTCCTGGACCACTGGCTCACCGCCGAGTTCGAGCCCGGCCCCTCCTCCCCCAAGGTCGCCAAGCTGGAGGCCCTGGACGACCGCTACCGCCCCGCCGGCACCTGAGCCCGGAGCAGGCCGTAGGCGATGCCGTCGGCGAGGGCCTCCCAGGAGGCGGTGACGATGTCGTCGGAGACGCCGACGGTGGTCCATTCGGCGTCGGGGTCGGCGGAGGTGATCAGGACCCGGGTGACGGCGCGGGTGCCGGCGCGGCCGTCGAGGATGCGGACCTTGAAGTCGACCAGGCTGACGTCCTTGAGCTCGGGATGGCGGGGAGTCAGGGCGCGGCGTAGGGCCTGGTCGAGGGCGTGGACGGGGCCGACGCCCTCCCCGACGGCCAGGACCCGCTCGCCGTCGACGAGGAGGCGGACGGTGGCCTCGGACACGTCGCTGCCGTCCTCCTTGCGCTCGACCATG
>JASLIH010000387.1 GCA_030152105.1 Actinomycetes bacterium | reverse complement strand
GGGTACTGGAGCTCCTGCTCGACCCGCTTGGCCATGTCGCGGGCCAGGACCTGGGCGGCGACGTCGTCGACGTCCTCGGGCTTGACCATGATCCGGACCTCGCGGCCGGCCTGCATGGCGAAGACCTTGTCGACACCCGGGTAGCTGGCGGCGATCTCCTCGAGGCGTTCCAGGCGCTTGACGTAGGACTCGAGGGTCTCGCGCCGCGCCCCGGGCCGGCCGCCCGAGATGGCGTCGGCGGCCTGGGTCAGCACCGCCTCGACGGTGCGCTGCTCGACCTCGCCGTGGTGGGCCTCGATGGCGTGGACAACCTCGGGCCGCTCCTTGAGCCGGCGGGCCAGCTCGGCCCCGATGATGGCGTGCGAGCCCTCGACCTCGTGGGTGAGCGCCTTGCCGATGTCGTGCAGGAACCCGCAGCGCTTGGCCAGGGCGATGTCCATGCCCAGCTCGGAGGCCATGATGCCGGCCAGGTGGGCGGTCTCGATCAGGTGGCGGAGCACGTTCTGGCCGTAGGAGGTGCGGTACTTGAGCCGCCCGAGCACCCGGACCAGCTCGGGGTGCAGGTCGGTGATGCCGACCTCCAGGCAGGCGTCCTCGCCGGCCCGGCGGACCTCGCCCTCGACCTCCTGCTTGGCCCGGTCGTAGGTCTCCTCGATGCGGGCCGGGTGGATGCGGCCGTCGGAGACCAGCTTCTCCAGGGTGAGGCGGCCGATCTCGCGCCGGACCGGGTCGAAGCAGGAAAGCAGGACCGCCTCGGGAGTGTCGTCGATGATCAGGTTGACGCCGGTGACCGCCTCGAAGGCCCGGATGTTGCGGCCCTCGCGGCCGATGATGCGGCCCTTCATGTCGTCCGACGGCAGGGGGAGGACGGCGACGGTCGACTCCGAGGTCTGCTCGGAGGCGACCCGCTGGATGGCCAGGGTGACGATCTTGCGCGAGCGGCGGTCGGCCTCCTCCCGCGCCTGCTGCTCGAGGTCGCGGACCAGGCCCATGGCGTCGCGCTTGGCGTCCTCCTCGATCTGCTTGATGAGGATCGCCTTGGCCTCGGCGGCGGTCATGGCCGCGACCTGCTCGAGGCGGCGGCGGTGCTCCTCGGAGGCGGTCTCGAGCTCGGCCCGGGCCGCCTCGAGGGCCTGCTCGCGGTCGTGGAGGGTGACCTCGCGGCGGTCGAGGAGGGTGGCCTTGGCGTCGAGGCTCTCCTCCCGGCCGGCCAGGCGCTCCTCGCGCTGCTGGGCCTCGGCGAGGCGGGTCCGGGTCTCGACCTCGACTTCAGCTCGAAGCTTTGTTGCTTCGGCTTCGACGCCCTGGCGCAGGCGCGAGGCCTCGTCGCGAGCCTCGACGGCCGCCTCGCGGCGGGCGGTCTCGGCCTGGCGGCGGCCGTCCTCCAGCAGGGCCCTGGCCTGTTGCTCGGCCGACCCGAGCACGGATGCCGACTGTTTGCGCTGGTACTGCGTTCCGACGAAAAACCCGACAACGATCCCAGCAAGCGCTCCGACGATGAGAACGACGGCCTCCACGGTGGCCTCCTTTACAACCCCCATCCGGCCGGGGGAATCCGGCCGGCGAAAGCCACCCGGCGGCGCTGCCGAGACCGTCTGGCCTGGAGACGGCAGCAGCGCCGAGCGGCACCCGGCGCTGCAGAGGCCCTGCGATTACGGTCCGAAGGTCGGGTCCGACGGAACGTTCAGGTGGGGAGGCCGAGACGGCGCTCTTCTCCCCAAGCAGGAAGGTCCGGTGAACAGTCGGTGTACCAAGGTAACGTAATCATAGGTTGAGCTCGGCATTGCCGGGCCATCTCAGGGTAGGCCCGCCCGCCCCCTTGGTCAAGGATGGGCAGGTCAGAAGGGGTGTCAACCAGGAGTCAGCCGGTCTAAGCGACCGTCTCAGTCAACCGCGACAACCTCCTCCCCCTGCTGTCCCTGTCACAGAGACAAGGCCTGGTTTCGGGCAGGGGGCGGCGGGCACTGGGCCGGCAGCGTCGCCGCGGCCGGCGGGTGGGCGCGCCGGGGCCGGCGGGGTTCAGTCGAGAGGCACCAGGTCACGGGCGACCGTTTCGGCGAGGTCGGCGGGGTAGCCGCGGCGGGCCAGATAGGTGGCGAGGCGGCGGAGCTGGGTGGGAGCGGGGAGGCCGGCGAGCTGGGTGAGGCGGGCCTCGGCGACCTCGCGGCAGCGGTCGGCCCGGGCCTCGGGCGGGACGGCGGTGTGGGCGGCCCGCTCGGCCACCGCCGGGTCGACGCCGCGGTCGCGAAGCTCGGCGGCGATCGCTGGCGCGTCCAGTCCGCGCTCGGCCCGGCCCTCGGCGACCAGCTCGGCCAGGGCCGCGTCGTCGACCAGCCCGACCCGCTCCAGGCGGTCGAGCGCCTCGGCGACGGCGGCCGCCTCGAACCCCCGACCCTCCAGCCGCTGCCGCAGCTCGGCCCGGGTCCGGGCCCTGGTCGTGAGCAGCCGGAGGGCGGCGGCGTGGGCGGCGTCCGACGACCCCGCCCGCTCGCCGTCCAGCGGTTCGCCTCCCCCCGGTTGCACCCGCCTGGTCCCCGTCGCCCCCCGCCGCCCAACCACCATCGTCACCCCTTCGCCAATCCCGAGGCCGATCCCGACGCCGCTCCCTCCGGCATGGCTGGCCCCGTACGAACGACCGCCAAGGCGCTCGCTCCGGCATGGCCAGCCCCCGGCGACCCGCGTGCTCAGAGCTTGTCCTGGTCCTTTGCCGGTCCCTTGGGCTTGCCGTTGTCCGGCTGCTCGGGGGCGGGGACGGGGTCGACCGGGGGGAGGGGGAGGCCGATGCCGAGCTGGGCCTTGACCTTCTCCTCGATCTCGCGGGCGAGCTCGGGGTTGTCGCGGAGGAAGTTGCGGGCGTTCTCGCGACCCTGGCCGAGCTGGTCGCCGTCATAGGTGAACCAGGCTCCTGATTTCTTGACCAGGCCGACGTCCACACCGACGTCGAGCAGGCTCCCCTCCTTGGAGATCCCCTGGCCGTAGATGACGTCGAACTCGGCCGAGCGGAACGGCGGGGCCAGCTTGTTCTTGACCACCTTGGCCCGGGTCCGGTTGCCGACCACCTCGGGGCCGTCCTTCAGCGACTCGATGCGCCGGACGTCGAGCCGGATCGAGGCGTAGAACTTGAGCGCCCGCCCCCCGGAGGTGGTCTCGGGCGACCCGAACAGCACGCCGATCTTCTCGCGGAGCTGGTTGATGAAGATGGCCGTGGTCTTGGACTTGGAGATGGTGCCGGAGAGCTTGCGGAGGGCCTGGCTCATGAGGCGGGCCTGGAGGCCGACGTGGGAGTCGCCCATCTCGCCCTCGATCTCGGCCCGGGGAACGAGCGCCGCCACCGAGTCGACCACGATGACGTCGAGAGCGCCCGAGCGAATCAGCATGTCGGCGATCTCGAGGGCCTGCTCGCCGGTGTCTGGCTGGGAGATCAGCAGCTCGTCGGTGTTGACCCCGAGGTTGCGGGCGTAGGTCACGTCGAGGGCGTGCTCGGAGTCGATGAAGGCGGCGATGCCGCCGACCTTCTGGGCCTCGGCGATGATGTGCAGGGCCAGGGTCGTCTTGCCCGAGGCCTCAGGCCCGTAGATCTCGACCACGCGGCCTCGCGGCACCCCGCCGATGCCGAGGGCCAGGTCGAGGGCGAGGCTGCCGGTCGAGATGGCCTGGACCGGGTCGGCCGGGCCATCAACGCCCATGCGCATGACCGAGCCCTTGCCGAACTGCTTCTCGATCTGAAGCAAGGCGACCTCAAGTGCCTTCTCGCGTTCCACGGTCCCTCCCCGCATGCCGTCGTTGCGGGCAGTATAGGTCGCGGCCATCACAGTCCCTTCCGAAGTTGGCGGCCCTGAGTCGTTCGAGTCGGCGAGCACCGTACTACGAACACCTGTTCGGTACAACGATCATAACCGGATCTGGGGACAGTTCCTTTCCGGCCTGCGGCCGTGATCGACGGCACACCGCCGGTGTGCCCCGCGGCACTGCGCCGGCCACCTCCTGAGGCCATAAGTTGGTCGACTGCGGCAAAGGAGGCTCGCGTGAAGGTGAAGGATGCGGGTCGGGTGCTGGTGATCGCCGTGCTGCTCACGGTTGCGGCCGGGGCGTGCGGCGGCGGGTCCGGAGGCGGGACGGACGGCGGCGGAGGCGGCGGCGGCCAGGGCGGCTCGAACGGCCAGGGGCGGAATCAGCAGGGCGCGGCCATCGAGGTCCTGCCGGCCTCGTCGTTCGACCCGGGCCCCAACGGCGGGGCCGACCTCCCCGAGCCGACCTTCCTGATCGTGGTCAGGGAGTGCTACGCGGCCCTGCGGGCACGCTCGTTCGAGGTGCTGGCGCCGAGGATGACCGCGATCATCGAGTCTGCCGGCCCTGGGACCGGCCGCGGCGTGGTCGTGGCGGCCCGGCTCTGCCGTGGCCTGGCCAATCTCAACGACGGCGCCCTGGCCGAGGCGGCCCGCGACCTGGACACCGCCGAAGGCGGCCTTGGTGCGCTCCCCGGGGACCCCAAGCATCAGCTGGAGCTCCTGCTGCTGCGCGGGCAGATGGTGGCCAGCGCCGGGCAGCAGCGGCTCGGCGAGGCCAGCGCCTACCTGAGCAGGGCGGCCGCGCTCGCGCCGGGCCAGGCGGCCCAGCTCGAGCAGGAGCTGGCGGCGGCGTCCGGCGCCTCCTCCTCCACCACCACCGTGCCCGCGACCACCACGCCGGCGACCACCGGAACCGGCGCGACCTCCACCACCGCCACCACCGTGCCGGCCACCTCGGTCACGATCGGCTGACCGGTGACCCAACCGTTCCCGTTCTCGGGTCGGACGCCCCCGGCGGCGACGGCGGGGACCGACCCGGCGGGGACCGACCCGGCGGGAACGGCCCCCGCGCCTCGTCCGGGTGGGGCCGGCCCCGACCCTGAGCGGGATGGTGGGCGGCTGCGCAGTGTGCTGGAGACGGCCACGCTGGTGCTCGCCCCGACCACGGTGATCACGGCGCTGCTGTTCTACTTCGGCTGGGCGCAGACCAGCGCCCTGTTCGGGCGGCTGGGGATCGACCAGAGCGCGCTCGGGTTCACCGTTCAGGACTACATGCTGCGCAGTGTCAACTCGACCTTCCGGCCCCTTTCGGTGGTGCTGCTGGCCGCGGTGGCCGGGCTGTCGGCCCACATCGCGCTCACCCGGGCCATGGCCACGCCCGGCCAGGGTGGCCTGGCGTGGCGGGTGTGGCCGGTCCCCATGGTGGTGGGCGGGCTGCTGCTCCTGGCCGGCCTGAGCGGGCTGTGGGGGCTGGTGCGCTACCGGGTCGACTTCCCGGTGGTCCCGCTGAGCCTCGGGGCCGGGCTCGGGCTGCTCGCCTACGGTGCCTTCCTCCGCGGGCAGGCGCCGGAGCGCCGGGCGGCGACGGCGGCCGTGCCCCGGACGCTGCTGGCGGCCCGGCGGACGGTGGTGGCGATCTTCGTCCTGGTAATGCTGTTCTGGTCGGTGGCCGTCTACGCTCAGGCCCGCGGCGTCCGGGAGGCGGGCCGCGTCGCCGCCACCATCTCGCGCCGGCCCGACGTGACCGTCTACAGCGCCAGACGGCTCCAGCTGGCCGGACCCACCATCCGGGAAACCGAGCTGCGCGGGCCGGACGCCGCCTACCGCTTCCGCTACACCGGCCTCAAGCTGGTCGTCCGGTCGGGTGGCAAGTGGTTCCTGCTGCCGTCCGGGTGGACGCCGGGCAACGGCGGCGCCGCCCTGCTGCTGCCCGACACCGACGAGCTGCGGGTCGAGTTCAGGCCCGGCCGGTGAGGGGGAACTCGCGGACGACCCGGTAGCGGGCCCCGCGGGGGCCGCCAAGGGTGCTGCGGAAGCAGGCCAGCTCGCGCGCCTCCCAGGGCTCGCTCTCGGCGGCCGCGGCGGCGACCAGGTCGAGGGCCTCCTGGGGAACCGGTGCCGGGGTGGAGAAGCGGGCCAGGGTCAGGTGGGGGGCAAGCGGCCGGTCCTCCGAGCGCAGCCCGGCCGCCTCGGCGGCGCTGGACAGGGCGGCGGCCAGGCGGACCAGGATCTCGGCGTCGTCGCCGATGCCGGCCCACAGGACCCGGGCCCGCCGGCCCTCGGGGAAGGTGCCGGCGCCCTCCAGCCGCAGCCGAGCCGGCCCGACACCGGCCACGGCGGCCTCGCCGACCCGGACCACCTCGTCGGCCATCTCCGGCTGGACCTGGCCGAGGAAGGCAAGGGTGAGGTGCCAGCCGCCAGGCGGGGTCAGGCGGGCCCCGGGGAGGAGCGGATCCAGCCGGGGCAGGGCCGCCTCCAGCGGCGCCCGGGCCGGCCCGGGGATCGGCACCCCGAAGAACAGCCGCCCGGCGAGCAGGTCCGGGTCGGCGACCGTCGGGTCGCCCGAGCCCCGCCCGGAGCGGCCGGCCCGGCTCATGTCAGGCCTTCGAGGCGGCGGCGGGCCAGGTCGAGGGCGACCGCGGAGGTCCAGAGGCGGACCTGGGTGCGGTCGCCGGGGGCGGTGATGGTCCGGGTGGCGGTGCCGGCGGCGTCGGCGACGCCCAGGCAGACGGTGCCGACCCGGCGACCGGACAGCTCGGCCGGGCCGGCGACGCCGGTGACGGCCAGGCCGAGGTCGGCGCCGAAGGCGGTGCGGGCGCCGGAGGCCATGGCGGCGGCCACGGGCTCGCTGACCGGGCCGTCGGCGTCCAGGAGGCGCTGGTCGACGCCGAGCTGGGCCGCCTTGGCGTCGGTGGCGTAGGCGACAACGCCGCCCAGGTAGTAGTCGGAGGAGCCGGCGATGCCGGTGATGCGGCCTCCCAGGAGGCCGCCGGTGAGCGACTCGGCGGTGGCCAGGGTGAGACCGCGCTCGCGGAGAAGGCGGCCGACGACCGCCTCCAGGGTCTCGTCGTCGGTGCCGTAGACGACGTCACCGAGCTCCTCGCGGATCCTGGCGTCGACCGGGGCGATCTCGCCGAGGGCCTCCTCCCGGGTGGCGCCGACGGCCGTCAGGCGGATCCTGACCTCCCCTGGGCTGGCCAGATAGGCCATGGTGACCCGGCCGGCCACGGCCTCGTCCCACAGCGGGGTCAGGCGCTCGGCCAGGCGCGACTCCCCCACCCCGACGCTGCGCAGGGTGCGGGAGACGATCGCCCGGCCCTCGCCGGCCCTGGCGGCCAGGTCGGGCAGGACAACCCGCTCGAGCATGCCCTCCATCTCGCGGGGGACGCCGGGCACGGCGTAGACGGGTCTGCCGCCGACCTCGGCGATCAGCCCGGGGGCGGTGCCTCTCGGGTTGTCGATCGTGCGGGCGCCCTCAGGCACGTCGGCCTGGCGCAGGTTCATCTCGGCCATCCGCTGGACGCCCATGCGGCCGAACCGCTCGCGCAGCCACGTCTCCAGCTCGGGCTGGCGGACCAGGGCGACCCCGGCCACGGCGGCCAGCGCCTCCCGGGTGACGTCGTCCTGGGTCGGGCCCAGCCCGCCGGTCAGGATCACCGCGTCGGCCCGGCCGAGCGCCTCCCGGACGGCCTCGGCGATCCGCTGCTCGTTGTCCCCGACCACGGTGTGGCGCAGGCAGTCCCAGCCGACGTCGGCCAGGCGCTGGCCGATCCAGGCGGCGTTGGTGTTGACGATCTGACCGAGCAGCAGCTCGGTGCCGACCCCGATGATCTCGCAGCGCACGCTCGCTCCCTTGCCGACCGACCGACGGCCAGATGCTACCCGGCCAGCCTGGCCAGAAGCTCCGGGCCCTGGGCGGCGGTGACCACCACCGGCAGGTACTCCCCCGCCTCGGCCGCTGTCGCGTCCGCGACCCGGACCACGCCGTCGGCGTCGGGCGCCTCCCGGAAGCTGCGGCCCTCGGCGGTGCCGTCGTCGTCGACCCGCTCGACCAGCACCTCCAGGGGGCGGCCGACCCAGGCGTCCTGCGCGGTGGCGAGGAGACGGTCCTGCAGCTCCTGGACCCGCTCGACTCTGGCCCTGGCGGTGGCCTCGGGGACGCGGTCGTCCAGGTCGAGGGCGGCGGTGCCGTCCTCGGGCGACCAGGCGAAGAACGCCACCCAGTCCAGCCGGGCCGCATCGAGGAACCCCTCCAGCTCGGCCACGTCGGCCTCGCGCTCGCCGGGGAAGCCGAGGATGAAGTTGGAGCGGAAGGCGGCGTCCGGGTCGAGGGCGCGGATCCGGCCGACCAGGTCGAGGAAGCCCTCGGCCGAGCCGCCCCGGCGCATGCGCCGCAGCACGGGGGCGCTGGCGTGCTGCAGCGAGAGGTCGAAGTAGCTGCAGACCACCGGGTTGGCGGCCATCTCCTCGAGCAGGCCGGGCGTGAGCTCGTCGGGCTGGAGATAGTTGAGCCGCACCCGGCGCAGGCCGTCGACGGCGGCCAGGTCGCGCAGCAGGTGGATCAGGGCCTCGCGGCCGCCCAGGTCCTTGCCGTAGCTGGTGGAGTTCTCGGCGACCAGGCAGACCTCGGAGACGCCCTGGCCGGCCAGCCAGGCGACCTCGTCGAGGATCTCGGTCGGCCGCCGGGAGCGGAACCGCCCCCGGAACGACGGGATGGCGCAGAACGAGCAGTCCCGGTCGCAGCCCTCGGCCAGCTTGACCAGGGCCACCGGCCCGCGGGCGGGCGCCCGGGCCGGGAACGCCGCCCCGGCCGGGGTCGGGAACACCATCGGCAGCGCCCGCCGCCCCGCCGGGACCAGCGTGGGCTGGGCCGGGGTCGCCGACCCTCCGAGCAGCTCGGGAAGCCGACCGTAGTCGGCAAAGGGCACGATGGCGTCGGCCTCGGGCAGCTCGGCCCGCAACTCCTCGGTGTACCGCTCGGCCAGGCACCCGGTGACCAGCACCGTCCGGGCCCGCCCGTGCTCCTTCAGGGCGGCCGCGTCCAGCACCGTCTCGATCGACTCCCGCTTGGCCGCCTCCACGAACGCGCAGGTGTTGACGACCACCGCGTCGGCCTGCTCGGGGTCGGCCACCACCCGGTAGCCGCTGGCCGCCAGCAGCCCGGCCGCGTTCTGGGAGTCGACCTCGTTGCGCCCGCACCCGAGGGTGACGATGGCGACGGTCGGGGACGGGGCGGGGGCGGGTTCGGCTGACGGCATAGGCCAAGCCTACCCGCCGGGCGACCCGGGGCTGGATTCGAGGCGGCCGGACTGGGTCTGGCGGACGAAGGCGGCCTTCTCCCAGGCCTCGGGGATGGTGGTGGCGTCGACGTAGCTCATGCCCGAGCGGAGGCCGCCGACCAGCTCGGTGACGATGCTGGCGACGGGGCCCTTGAGAGGGAACTCCATCTCCTCGCCCTCGGGGACGTACTGGTCGAGGGCGTCGCCGCGGCCCTCGATCTCGAGGCGGGCGGCGGCCGCACCGAGGGAGGCCATGCCCCGGAAGATCTTGTACTCGCGGCCCTGGCGGCGGACGACCTCGCCGGGGCTCTCGGGGCGGCCGGCGAACAGGCCGCCGATCATGACCGTGCTCGCCCCGGCGGCGATCGCCTTGGCCACGTCGCCGGGGTGGCGGATGCCGCCGTCGGCGATCAGGGGGACGCCGGTGGCCTGGGCGACCTCGGCGCAGTCGAGGATGGCGGTGAGCTGGGGCACACCGACCCCGGCGACCAGGCGGGTGGTGCAGGCGAAGCCGGGCCCGATCCCGACCTTGACGGCGTCGGCCCCGGCCTCGGCCAGGTCGCGGAAGCCGTTGGCGGTGGCGACGTTGCCGGCCACGACCTCGCTGTCCGGCCAGGTCGCCTTGAGCTCGCGGACGGCCTCGATGGTGTGGTCCGCGTGGCCGTGGGCGACGTCGACGACCAGAGCGTCGACGTCGGCGTCGAGCAGGGCCTTGGCCCTTTCCAGGTAGCCGCCGCGGACCCCGAGGGCGGCTGCGACCCGCAGGCGGCCCTGGCCGTCGCGGGTCGCCTGCGGCCAGCGGTCGCGCAGGCCGATGTCGCGCAGGGTGATCAGCCCGGCCAGCCGGCCGTCGTCCCCCACCAGGGGCAGCTTCTCGATCCGGTGACGGTCCAGCAGCTTGCGGGCCTCGTCCAGGTCGATGCCGGGCTGAGCGGTGACCAGCCGCTCGGCCGGGGTCATGGCCGCGGCGACGGTCTCGCCGGCGGCGGCGCGCATGTCGCGGGCGGTGAGGATGCCGACCGGCCGGCGTTCGGGGTCGACCACCACCAGGCCGGTCACGCCCAGGCGCCCGGCCTCGGCGGCGGCCTCGGCCACGGTCCGCTCGGGGCCGATGGTGTAGGGCTGCTCGATCACCTGGCCCAGGTAGCGCTTGACCCGCCGGACCTCCTCGGCCTGGGCGTCGACGGGCAGGAACCGGTGGAGCACACCGAGGCCGCCCAGCTCGGCCATGGCGATGGCCATGGGGGCGGTGGTCACGGTGTCCATGTTGGCCGAGACGATGGGGATGGCGAGCTCGACGCCGCGGGTGAAGCGGGAACGGGTGGAGACGTGGCGGCGGGAGCGGATGCTGGAGCGCCGGGGCACCAGCAGGACGTCCTCGAAGGTCAGCGCAAGGCGCGGTTGGTCTGTCATACGCCAAGGCTAGCCAGGTCGGTGGTCCCCGGCCATCCCGTCGATGAGCTCGCGGATGATGTCGGCGTGGCCGGCGTGGCGGGCCGTCTCCTCGACCATGTGGATCAGCACCCAGCGCATGGTGACGGTCTCGCCGAACCAGGCGGTGCCGGTGTCCTCCACCTCCAGCTCGTCGATGGCCCGGTCGGCGGCGGCCCGGGCCCGGCCGTAGAAGGCCAGGACCTCGTCGGTCGTCTCGTCCGGGCGGATGCGGAGGTCGGCGTCGGGGTCGTCCTCGTCGAACGGCATTGGCTCGGCCTCGCGGCCGAAGGTGTCGCAGAACCAGCCGTACTCGACCGCCGCCAGGTGCTTGACCAGCCCGAGCAGGCTGGTGCCGGACGGGGTCATCTGCCGCCGCAGGTCGTCGTCGCCCAGGCCCTCCAGCTTCCACAGGACGGCGTCGCGGTGCCGCTCGAGGGCGACCTGGAGGCTCTCCTTCTCCTCGCCGGTGAACGGCACCCGTATGACCATCGGCCTGCTCCTGTCCTCGTCCGGTCTAGCTGCTCTTGGGGGTGAAGGTGTGGCGCCAGATGTTGCCGGAGCGGTCGGCCACGCCCAGGTCCTTGCCGTCGACGGTGAGGCGGACCCCGGCCGGGTAGCCGAGGACCAGCTCCAGGCTGCGCCGGGCCGTGAAGGTGCGGCGCTGGCGCGGTCCCGGTGTGCCCTCGAAGGCGACCCGGCCGTCGGCGACGACCCGGGTCCAGGAGGCGCCGGCGTAGCGCAGGGTCACGGTGACGTCGCTGGTCGCGGGGTGGGCGGTGGTGGCCGGGGCCGGCCTGGCCGCGGCCCCGGCCTTGTTGCCGGCGCCGGTGGTCCTGGCCGGGGTGGTGACGAACGCCGGCTGGCTGTCGCCCGGGTCGGGCGCGGGGCGCAGCAGCCCCCACAGCGACACCAGCAGGATGATGGAGACACAGACGATGGCAACGGCCAGCCAGCTCCGGCCGCCGCGGCCCGGCCTGAGGCCGCCGATGGCCCGGGGGGCGTGCTCGAACAGGGGCGCCTCGGGCGTCTCCTGGGCCCGGTAGGCCTCCAGCAGCGGGACCGGGTCGACCCCCAGGTAGCCGGCGTAGGAGCGCAGGAAGCCCTTGGCGTGGACGCTTCCGCCGAGCTCGCCGAACCGTTCCTCCTCGAGGGCCTCCAGGTAGCTGGGCCGGATCCGGGTCGCCACAGCGGCGTCGTCGAGCGACTTGCCCTGCGCCTCCCGGGCCGAGCGCAGCGCTTCGCCGATGGTGCGCAGTGGGGTCACCCCTTCATTCGAACATATCGGGGCAATACAGAAAATCGCTTCCTCAGATCAGCGGATTCTGCCTCCCTGGGGAGGGCTGCGCAACCTACTCGCCGACGATCTCGCCGTAGGAGTCCTCGCGTCCGCGGAGCTGGCCCAGCTCCTCGACCGTCATCAGCACGTCGCGGGGCTTGGAGCCCTCCGACGGGCCGACGACGCCGCGCTCCTCGAGCTGGTCCATGATCCGGCGGGCCCGCGAGAACCCGACCTTCATCTTGGACTGGAGCATCGAGGTGGAGCCGAGCCCGGAGCGGACCACGATCTCCATGGCCTGGGTCAGGAGCGGGTCCTCGTCGCCGTCGTCGTCCTCGCTGGCCGACCTGCCCTCGGCGACCACGCCCGGCTGGTAGGTGGCCTGCTGCTGGGCCTTGCAGTAGGCGACGACCGCCTCCACCTCCTTCTCGGTGATGAAGGCGCCCTGGACCCGGCGGGGCTTGGAGGTGCCGCCGGGCAGGTACAGCATGTCGCCGTGGCCGACCAGCTTGTCGGCCCCGCCGGCGTCCAGGATGACCCGCGAGTCCTGGGCGCTGGCCACCATGAAGGCGATCCGGCTGGGGATGTTGGCCTTGATCAGCCCGGTGACCACGTCCACCGACGGCCGCTGGGTGGCCACCACCAGGTGGATGCCGACCGCCCTGGCCATCTGGGCGATCCGGCAGATGGCGTCCTCGACGTCACGGGGGGCGACCATCATGAGGTCGGACAGCTCGTCGATCACGACCACGATGTAGGGCAGGGTCGGGCGCTGCTGCTCCCCGTCGGGCCGGCCCTCGTCGTCCAGGCCGGCCGAGGGCAGCGGCGGCAGGGTGCCCTCCTTGGCCCCCTTGTTGTAGGCGGCGATGTTGCGGACCCCGGCGATGGCCAGGGTCTCCAGGCGCAGCTCCATCTCCCGGACCGCCCAGGCCAGGGCCTCGCTGGCCCGCTTGGGGTGGGTCACCACCGGGGTGATCAGGTGGGGCACGTTCTCGTAGCTGGTCAGCTCGACCCGCTTGGGGTCGATCAGGA